>CALRJO020000026.1:0-39057 GCA_943367565.1 Brevundimonas vancanneytii | reverse complement strand
CCATCACCGACAGGAGCAGGGCCTCGGTCAGGATGGCGACGCGCGTCTGTTTCCTGCGTCCCTTCCCGTGATGATCCCGTCGCGCCAACGTCTTCCCCATTCGCTGTTCGCGATCAGGGTGGACGAGGAATCTTTCCGGGATCTTGCGTTCAGCCGGTCAGGGCCCTGGCCAGGGCGCGCTCGAAGGTCGCGGCGTCCGGCCCCGGCAGGACCTCGCCCAGCCGGCCGCCTTCGAAAAGGTCGAACACGGTCGGGTGGACATAGGACGACCGGCAGACGGTCGGCGTGTTGCCCAGCAGACCCGCCACGGCCTTGACGCAAACGGTGATCTTGCGTTTGGCGTCTGAGGCCGAGGTCGGCGGCTCCGCCTCCCGCAGCGCTCGCGCCGCCGACACCGTTCCCGCCCAGGTCCGGAAGTCCTTGGCGGAGAAGCCGTCGCCCATGGCTTCGCGGATATAGGCGTTCACATCGTCCGAGGTGACCGGGCACAGGGCGCCCCCGGCGTCTCGGTATTTGAACAACTGTTGGCCGGGCAGGTCGCGCAGGGACCGGACGACGGTCGCAAGCCGCCGATCGCGAATCCTGACCTCATGTTCGATCCCGCTCTTGCCCTTGAAGGCGAAGGTCATGGCGCCGCCGTCCAGGTCAAGATGGCGTTTGTTCAGGGTAGTCAGGCCGTAGGAGCGGTTCTGCTTCGCATATTGCGCGTTGCCGACCCGGATCAGGGTGAGTTCCAGCAGCCGCACCGCCGTGGCCAGCACCTTGTCGCGCGACACGCCGCGCCGGTTGAGGTCCGCCTCGACCCGCTTGCGCAGTTTCGGCAGGGCGCGGGCGAAGGCCGGCAGGCGTTCGAATTTGGTTTCCGCCGTGTGGCGGCTCCAGTCGTCGTGATAGCGATACTGTTTGCGGCCTTTCGCATCCCGTCCCGTGGCCTGGATGTGGCCCGAGGCGCGGGGGCAGATCCAGACGTCCGTCCAGGCCGGAGGGATGGCGAGGGCGCGGATGCGGTCCAACACCTTTGCGTCGCGGACCAGCCGCCCCCGCGCATCGTGGTAGGCGAAACCCTTTCCCGACGGCTTGCGCTTCACGCCGGGACGCTCGTCGCTGCAGTATGTCAGCCCGTCGGGGACTTCCGCCCGCGCCGCGACGTCCAGGGCGCCGTGGGCCATCAGCGTCGTCCGTCCGATGATGTCGTCGCCATCCGGGTCTCTCGCGATTTGCGGAGCGCCAACGTGGGCCGACGACCGCCGGTTCCCCTTGACCCGCGCGCCGGGTCGCGGGAGGGCAGGGCGATGAACTATCGCCACAGCTTCCACGCCGGAAATTTCGCCGACATCGTCAAACACGCCCTGCTGCTCTGGCTGCTGGAGCGGCGGCAGGCGCAGGGGCCGGTCAGCGTGATCGACACCCACGCCGGGGCCGGCCTGTATGACCTGACCGGCGACGCGGCTCGGTCGAAAGAGGCCGAGGCGGGGATCGCCCGGCTGATGGCGGCGGGCGACCGGCCGCCGCTGATCGAGGCGCTGGCGGTCGAGGTGGCGCGGCTCAATCCGGACGGCGGCGTGACCTTCTATCCGGGGTCGCCGCGGCTGATCGCCAACCGGCTCGGCGAGGACGACCGCTATGTCGGCTTCGAACTGCATCCGCCGGTGCTGGACCTGTTGGCCGAGGCGCTGGAGCCCTTCCCGGCGGCGATGGCCCAGGGCGGAGACGGCTATGACCAGGCGCGGACCTGGGCGGCCGAGGCGACGGGCGCCTTCGTCCTGATCGATCCGCCGTTCGAACAGCCGGACGACTATCATCGGGCCGCCGATACGGCCGCCGCCATCGCCCGGACCGATCCGCGGGCGACGGTGGCGATCTGGACGCCGTTGAAGGACATGGAGACCTTCGACGGCTTCCTGCGCCGGCTCGACAAGGCCGGTATCAAGCGGGCGCTGGTCGCGGAGGCGCGGCTGCGGCCGCTGAGCGATCCGATGCGGATGAACGGCTGCGCGGTGGTGGTGCTGAACCCTCCGCCGGGGGCCGAGGCCGCGGCGAACGAGGTCTGCGGCTGGGTCGCCTCGGCGCTGGGCGGTGAGAGGGCGCGGGCCGAGGTCTGGTTTACGGGGTGACGACCTCGCCGGCCTCGTAGAGGTGCGGCTCGAAGGTGGCGATGGCCATGATCGGCTCCATGGCCGCATTGACGGCGGCCCCGCGAGCCATGGCCTTCCAGTCCTCGCGCGAACGCCAGACGGCGTGGACGGCGGCGACCTTGCCGTTGAGGCCCCGGTGCAGGGTGGCGGAGATGAAGCCCTCGGCCCCGCGCTGGGTCCGGACCATGACGGCCAGAAGCTCCATCAGCGAGTCCAGCCGCGCGGGTTCGCAACGGTAGACGTTGATCAGGACGACGGGATCGGAATCGGCTTCGGTCATGGCCGGCCCCATAGCGGATCGACCTTTCGCCGTCTTGCGCCATCACCCATATCGGTCGGATGAGGAGTTCCGAATGACCCGAATCGCGATCCTGGAGACCGGCGCGCCGCCGCCGGCGCTGGCCGCCCGACATGGCGACTATCCGGCCATGTTCCGCGACCTGCTGGGCGAGGGGTTCGAGTTCGCGACCTTTGACGTTCAGGCCGGAGAAAGGCCGGACGCGGCGCTGTTCGATGCGGCGATCATCACGGGATCGGCGGCGGGGGTCTATGAGGAGGCGCCGTGGATCGGCGAACTGCTGGACTGGATCCGGGCGGCCATGGGTCGGACGCGGCTGGTCGGCGTCTGTTTCGGTCATCAGGCCTTGGCCCAGGCGCTGGGCGGGCGGGTCGAGAAGTCGGAACGCGGCTGGGGCGTGGGGCTGCACCGCTATCAGGTCGTGTCAGCCGAGCCGTGGATGAGCCCGGCCGCCGGCGCGGTCGCCATTCCCGCCTCGCATCAGGATCAGGTGGTCGAGAAGCCCGCCGACGCCCGCGTTCTGCTGCGCAGCGACTTCACCCCGTTCGCGGGGCTGGCCTGGGGCGAGGACGCGATCGGCTTTCAGGCTCATCCGGAGTTCACTCCGGCCTTCGCGACCGATCTGACGGCGGGGCGGCACGGCCGGATCGATCCGGCGCTGGTCGCGCGGGCGGTGGACAGTCTGAAGGCGCCGGACGATCGGGCGATGGTCGGTGGATGGATCAAGGCGTTCATCGCTGGCTGATCAGGGTCGGCCTCCCGCCAACTGGCATCCGCCCCCGACATGGGTTGCGGGGCAGGGGATGATCTCCCGAACCGCCCTTGCGGCGTCGAGGCGGACCACGAACCCGGCGCCCGCCCGGCACGCTGTCTCGTAGAGCGGACCGGTCGAATCTTCGCCCATGTAGCGAACCTGGATCGGGTCACAGCGGCTGGCTTCGCCGCCGGCCAGCCAGCCGCGGAACGTGGTCAGCTGCTCGGCGGTGGTGGTGAACCGGCAGGCGTCGCCCCGCGCGACGACCGTCAGGCAGTCCGCGACCTGCCAGCCGTCCTGGGTCTGTTCGATCCAGGCCCCGGCGGTCCCGGCGCAGCCCGCCTCATAGATGGGCAGGCCCGCGGACGAGAGCCCGACCATGGCGCCGTCGTCGACCCGGCAGGCCAGGCCCGCCTGTCGCGCTACGCCGGCCACGACCCGGGCTCCGTTGCGATTGGCCGCAAGGCGGCAGTTCGGCGCGCGCGGCGACCCGGCGCCGGGCGTCTGGGCAGCCAGGGCCAGGCAGTTGAACGCCGCCTTCTCACGGCCTCCAACCAGTCTGTATCCGGGGCCCTCGGCGCAGGAGACCTCATAGTGGGGCGCCTCGTTCTGATCACGGCCCAGCGGGATCGCCTGCGTCACCTCGCAATCGAGACCGATCTCCCGCGCCAGATCCTGCGCCGCCAGCCGGACCGAACCGTCGGGCACGCGGCCCCGCGAAGAGGCGCCGATCTCGTGCGGCTCCTGCGCGGCCGTGGTCAAGGCGACCAGGGCCCAGGCGAAGACCGGCAGGAGCAGCAGGCGGATCAGGGCCATTTCACCACCGGCGGCATGGAACTGAGGATCGAATCGACGTTACCGCCGGTCTTGAGGCCGAACATGGTGCCGCGGTCGTAGAGCAGGTTGAACTCGACGTAGCGGCCGCGGCGGATCAGCTGTTCCTCGCGCTCTTCGGCGGTCCAGGGCTCGCCCATGCGGCCGCGCACGATCCGCGAATAGACGTCGAGGAACGCCGTGCCGACATCGCGGGTGAAGGCGAAGTCGCGGGCCCGGTCGCCGCTGTCGTGGTGGTCGTAGAAGACGCCTCCCGTGCCGCGCGGCTCGTTGCGGTGGGGCAGGAAGAAATACTCGTCGCACCACGCCTTGAATTTCGCATGCCAGTCGGGGTCGTGGGCGTCGCAGGCGGTCTTCATGGCGGCGTGGAAGGCGACGGTGTCGGGGGCGTCGGGGCGGCGGTCGACGTCCAGGACCGGGGTCAGGTCGGCCCCGCCGCCGAACCAGCTTTTCGTGGTGGCGATGAAGCGGGTGTTCATATGCACCGCCGGGACGCGGGGGCTGACCGGGTGGGCGATCAGGCTGATGCCGGTGGCGAAGAAGCGCGGGTCCTCGGCCGCGCCGGGGACGGTCCTGGCGTAGTCGGCGGGGAAGGTCCCGTGAACGGTCGAGACGTGGACGCCGACCTTTTCGAACAGGCGGCCGTGCATCATCCCCATGACGCCGCCGCCGCCGTCGGGGCGGTCCCACGGCGTCCGGACGAAGCGGCCGGGTTCGCCGGGGAAGAGGTCGGCGGGGGCCTCTTCCTCCAGCGCCTCGAAGCCGGCGTGGATGCGGTCGCGCAGGGTCTCGAACCAGGCGCGGGCCTCGGCCTTCTGCTGTTCGAGGGAGATGTCGGCGGTGCTCATTTGCTAACCTCTAGTCCGTCTGCCCGTTGACGCACCACCCCTGTCTGCCACTGTCCGCCGTCGCATCTCCAGGAGCCCGCCATGATCCGCACTGTCCTTCTGTCGACCGTCGCCGCCGTGTTGATGGCGGGCCCGGTTCTGGCGCAGACCGCCGATGCGGCGGGCGAGGCGCGGGCGCGGCGGATTCTGGAGCGGACGCCGCTGATCGACGGGCACAACGATCTGCCCTGGGCCCTGCGCCAGAACCACGGCAACGACCCCCATGCGGTCGATCTGACGACCAATCTCGGCGGCTCTACCGATCTGCACACCGACATTCCGCGCCTGCGCGCCGGCGGCGTGGGCGGCCAGTTCTGGTCGGTCTATGTGCCCGCCTCGATGAGCCCGCCCGACGCGGCCGTGGCGACCTTCGAACAGATCGACACGGTCAAGCGGCTGATCGCCGCCCATCCCGAGGCGTTCGAACTGGCGACCACGGCCGACGACATCCAGCGCATCCACCGGCGCGGGAAGATCGCCAGCCTGATCGGCATGGAGGGCGGCTATTCGATCGACGACTCCCTCGGCCTGCTGCGCGAGTTTTATGACTCCGGCGCCCGCTACATCACCCTGACCCATTCGCGCACGACGACCTGGGCGGACGCCGCCACCGACGCGCCGAAATGGGGCGGGCTGTCGCCGTTCGGCGAGGATGTGGTGCGCGAGATGAACCGGCTGGGGATGATGGTCGATCTGAGCCACGTCTCGGAGGAGACCATGCTCGACGCCATGCGGGTGTCCGAGGCCCCGGTGATCTTTTCCCACTCCTCGGCGCGGGCGGTGACGGGCCATCCGCGCAATGTGCCCGACAGCGTGCTGCGGCTGATGGCCGAGGACGGCGGCGTGGTGATGGTCACCTTCGTGCCGGGCTTCGTCTCGGAGACTGTGCGGGCGTGGAATGCGGCGCGGTCGGCCGAGGACGCACGGCTGAGGTCGCTGAACCCCGGCGATCCGGCGGCCGTGACGGCCGGCCTGACGGCGTGGCAGGCGGCGAACCCGATCCCGAGGGCGACGATCGCGGACGTGGTGGCCCACATCCAGCATGTGCGCGACGTGGCGGGCATCGATCACGTTGGCATCGGCGGCGACTATGATGGCGTCGACGCCCTGCCGGTCGGGCTGGAGGGGGTGGAGACCTATCCCCGCCTGCTGGCCGCCCTGATGGCGAATGGCTGGACCGAGGCGGATATCCGCAAGCTGGCGGGGGAGAATGTGCTGCGGGTCATGCGGCAGGTGGAGGCGGTGGCGGCGAGCAAGCGGGGGGAGCGGCCGGGTCTGGCCCGGCTGCCCGCGGATGGGGCGCCGGAGTAACCCTCTCCCATTGGGAGAGGGCTTGAGCCTCCGGGAGCGAAGCGATCGGCAAGGCGAAAGGGTGTGGGTCGATCAGCGGCAGTCGGCGACGCCGTTTCGCCGTTCGGAGCGGCGGCTTGCGCCGAAGGACAGAGCCGACCCACATCCGCCCCTACGGGGCGCCTTCTCTCAAGGGGAGAAGGATCAGGATTGCGCCGACCTCAACCCCTCCCAGACCGCGATTCCCGCACTCACCGACAGGTTCAGAGACCGGGCCCCCGGCTGGAGGGGAATCACCACCCGGGCGTCGGCGGCGGCGTGCACGAAGTCCGGCGCGCCGGAGGGCTCGCTGCCGAACAGCAGGGTGTCGTCCGGCTCGAAGACGAATTCGTTGAGCGGCGTCGCGCCCCTCGTCGTGAACAGGACCAGCCGTCCGGGGCCGCGGTCGCGCTGGAATTCGTCCCAGCCGGCGTGCCGCGTCATATGCCCCAGCGGGCCGTAGTCGAGCGCGGCGCGCTTCATCGCCCGGTCGTCGAAGCGGAAGCCGGCGGGCTCGATGATGTGCAATTCCACGCCGAAACAGGCGCTCAAACGGATGCAGGCGCCGACGTTCTGGGGAATGGCCGGTTGAAAAAGGGCGAGACGCATTCTAAGGCCCTCATACGCGCGGCCCGGGGGCTTGTCGCGGCTCGAATTGCGACTGTTTCTCAACAAGCAGCGCGACTTGCGGCGATGGGCCGCAAATCCGGGCCGGGCGAGTTTCGCGGGAAGTCGCTAAAGCATCCATGCCGCGACCAACCGGGCCCGACGGGTCCGGAAAGCGGCGTACGAGGAGTAGGACGTGGCCGAATCGGTCGTGACTGAGAACGGCGAGGGCGGCGACGCCACCCGCCGGGACTTTATCCACATCGCGGCCGGCGCGGCCGCCGTGGGGGCGGTGGGCATGATGGCCTGGCCGCTGATCAATTCGATGAACCCGGCCGCCGATACGCTGGCTCTGGCGTCGATCGAGTTCGACATGACCAAGGTCCAGGAAGGCCAGCAGGTCGTCATCAAATGGCAGGGCAAGCCGGTGTTCGTGCGCTACCGCACCGCCCGCGAGATCCAGGAAGCCGCGGCCACGCCGCTGTCGGCCCTGCCCGATCCCCAGACGGACGCCGAACGGGTCAAGGAAGGCCACCAGCAGTATCTGGTCCTGATCGGCAACTGCACCCACCTGGGCTGTATCCCGACCTTCGGGACGGGCGATTTCGGCGGCTGGTTCTGCCCCTGCCACGGCTCGCACTACGACACCTCGGGCCGCATCCGTAAGGGCCCCGCGCCCGCGAATCTCGTCGTGCCGGAGTACGCCTATCTCTCCGACACCCGCATCAAGATCGGCTGAGGGCGAGACCGATGAGCGATCACGAATCCACCTACGTCCCCAAGACCGGCATCGAGAAATGGCTCGACACCCGTCTGCCGATCGTCCGCTTCGGCGCTGACTATATGGCGCTGCCGACCCCGAGGAACCTCAACTACTGGTGGACCTTCGGCGGCATCCTGGCCCTCTGCCTGGTGATCCAGATCGCCACCGGCGTGATCCTGGCCATGCACTATGTGCCCAACACCGAAATGGCCTTCGCCTCGGTCGAGCGCATCATGCGCGACGTCAACGGCGGCGATATCATCCGCTACACCCACGCCAACGGGGCCTCGATGTTCTTCATCGCGGTCTATCTGCACATGCTGCGCGGGCTGTACTACGGCTCGTACAAGGCGCCGCGCGAGATGATCTGGATCATCGGCTGCCTGATCTTCTTCCTGATGATCGCCACCGCCTTCCTGGGCTACGTCCTGCCATGGGGCCAGATGTCCTACTGGGGCGCCGAGGTGATCACCAATCTGATCGGGGCCATTCCGGTCATCGGCGAGCCGGTCCTGATCTGGCTGCGTGGCGGCCCGGCGATCGACAACGCCACCCTGAACCGCTTCTTCTCGCTGCACTATCTGCTGCCGTTCGTGATCGCGGGCTGCGTGGTGCTGCACCTGTGGGCCCTGCACGCGGCGGGTCAGAACAACCCGGTCGGCATTCTCATTCCCAAGGACCGTCAGGCCAAGGACACGGTGCCGTTCCACCCGTATTTCACGGTCAAGGACGGATTCGCCATCATCCTGTTCCTGATGCTGTTCGCCCTGTTCGTCTTCTTCATGCCGAACGCCCTGGGCCACGCCGACAACTACATCCCGGCCAACCCGCTGGTGACCCCGGCGCACATCGTGCCCGAGTGGTACATGCTGCCGTTCTACGCCATCCTGCGGGCCATTCCGGACAAGTTCGGCGGCGTGGTGGCCATGTTCGGCGCCATCGGCGTGCTGTTCGTCCTGCCGTGGCTGGATACGTCCAGGGTGCGGTCGATGCGCTACCGCCCGACGATGCGGACCTTCTTCATCATCTTCGTGATCGTGGGCATGATCCTCGGCTGGTGCGGGGCCCAACTGCCCGACGCGCCGGTGATCGGGGACTTCAAGACCTTCATCCTGATCGACGGGGACCTGAACAGCTATCTGTGGCTGACCCGGTTCGCGACGCTCTACTATTTCGCCTTCTTCCTGATCATCATGCCCCTGGTGGGCCTGCGCGAGAAACCGCTGCCGATCCCGGCGACGATCTCCGAGCCGGTCCTGCCCGGCGGCGACGCTGAGAAGGGCTGAGCGCGACCATGACCCTCCATACGAATATCCGCGCCATGAAGAAGACCCTGGTCCTGATCGCCGCCGCCGCTGGCCTGGCGTTTGCCGCCTCTCCCGCCCTGGCGGCCGGCGAGGCCAAGCATCCCCGCAGCGGCGGGTTCAGCTTCGAGGGGCCGTTCGGGACCTTCGACCGGAACCAGCTGCAGCGTGGCTACAAGGTCTATCGCGAGGTCTGCGCCTCTTGCCACGGCATGGAGCTGATGTATTTCCGCACCCTGGCCGAGCCGGGCGGGCCCTTCTATGATTCCCACCAGGTCAGCCCGGCCGAGAACCGGTTCGTGAAGGCCCTGGCCGCCGAGATCCAGATCGCCGACATCGACACCGAGACGGGCGAGCCGATCATGCGCGACGGCACCCCGGCCGACCGCTTCCCCAACCCCTATCCGAACGCCACGGCCGCCGCCGCGGCCAACGGCGGGGCGGCTCCGCCCGACCTGTCGGTCATGGCCAAGGCCCGTCACGACGGCGCCAACTACATCTACTCGCTGCTGACCGGCTATGCCGCCGTGCCGCAGGGCCTGCAGATCCGGCCCGGCCAGTACTACAATGAATATATGGCCGGCGACCTGACGCCCTTCATGCCCGAAGGCGCCCATGTGCCGCCGGGCGGCTTCATCGCCATGCCCAACCCGATGACGGACGGCCAGGTCACCTATGACGACGACACCGTCGCCTCGGTCGATCAGATGTCGAAGGACGTGGCCGCCTATATCGCCTGGGCCTCGGATCCGAAGCAGGTGCAGCGGAAGCAGACCGGCATCGGCGTGCTGATCTTCCTCTTCATCTTCGCCGGGGTGACGTATCTGAGCTACCGCCGCATCTGGAAGGGCGTCGCCCACTAGGGCCGGCCGACACCGACACCGAAATGACCCGCCGGCGCCCAGCGTCGGCGGGTTTTTCACGCGCGCTTGTGGGAGCGCAGAAAGTACTTTATGTAGCAAAGCGAAAAGGGAGGATCGCCATGAAACCGTTCACCAGTCTCGCGCTCGCCGCCGTCCTGCTCGCCACCCCCGTGGCGGTTCATGCCCAGATGCCCGCCTCGCCCAACGGATCGGCGGCCCAGCGCGCGGCCATCGACCGGCTGGACATGCTGGACGGCGAATGGCGGGGCGAGGCGACGGTCCACGGCCCTGACGGACCCGTGACCCTGACCCAGACGGAACGGGTCGGCTCGATGCTGGGTGGTTCGATCAAGGTCATCGAGGGCCGGGGCTACACCGCCGACGGCTCGACCGAGTTCAACGCCATGGCGGTCGTGTCGTGGGACGCGCGGGCGAACCGATACGGATTTCGGTCCTGGGCCCAGGGCTATTCGGGCGACTATGCCTTCGAAGTCACCGACGACGGCTTCCGCTGGGAGACGCCGGCCGGACCGGGCGCGAAGATCGAATATGTGGCGGTGGTGCGCGACGGGACCTGGCATGAGGTCGGGACCTGGGTGGCCGATGGGCAGCCGCGGCGCCGGATGATCGAGATGCGGCTGACCCGGATCGGCGACACCGACTGGCCGGCGGGCGGGGCGGTCAGCCCGACACCCTGACGCCTCACGCATCGACACCCGGCGGACGGCGCCCTAACGTTCGGCCCTCTGTTCTGGGCTGAGGGTGTTTTCGTTCATGCGACTGTTTTCGACCGCCGCCGTGCTTGCCGCCGGGGCCCTGATGTCCGCCTGCGCCAGCATGGGAGACGGCGGACCCTCCTCCACTTCTCCCGCGACCATCGAAGCGGCTCGTCTGTCCGAGCACGCGCGCATCCTGTCGGACGACAGCTTCCAGGGCCGCGGCATCGCCACGCCGGCCGAGGAGATGACCGTCCGCTATCTGAGCGAACAGTACGCCGCGGCGGGCTTCCAGCCCGGCGGCGAGAACGGCGGCTGGACCCAGGATGTGACGCTGAACCGCTTCACCGCCTCCAATTTCCGGGGATTGCGGTTCGAAGCCGGCGGCGAGACCATCCCCCTGGCCCAGGGCCAGCAGATCACCATCTCGACCCGCCTGCCGGGCAGCCATGTCATGCTGAGCGACACGCCGCTGGTCTTCGTCGGCTACGGTATCACTGCGCCGGAGCGTCAGTGGGACGACTTCAAGGACGTGGACGTGCGCGGCAAGATTATCGTCGTGCTGGTCAATGACCCCGACTTCGAACAGCCCGAACTGAACACCTTCAACGGCCGGGCCATGACCTACTACGGCCGCTGGACCTACAAATACGAGGAGGCGGCCCGTCAGGGCGCCGCCGGGGTCATCGTGGTGCACGAGACCGCGCCGGCCTCCTATGGCTGGGCCACGGTGCAGAACAGCTGGTCGACGCCGCAGTTCGACATCGTCCGCGCCAACGCCGCCGCCGAGCGGGTGGCGATGGAGGCCTGGATCCAGCGCGACGTCGCCGTCGATCTGTTCCGCCGTTCGGGTCTCGACTTCGAGGCGCTGAAGGTCGCCGCGCGCAGCCGCGACTTCCGCCCGGTCGAACTGTCCGGCGCCAGCTTCAGCGGCATGTTCGACGTCGCCACCAATCAGGTCACCACCCGGAATGTGCTCGCCCGCCTGCCGGGCACGACCCATCCCGACGAGACCATTCTTTACACCGCCCACTGGGATCACATCGGCGTCGGCGAGCCTGACGCCAACGGCGACGCCATCTTCAACGGCGCGGTCGACAACGCCACCGGCACCGCCGGCCTGCTGGAGCTGGCCCGCGTATGGGCCGCTGGCCCCCGTCCGGAGCGGTCGATCGTGATGATCAGCTTCACGGCGGAAGAGAGCGGCCTGCTGGGCTCGGAATACTATGCCGCCAATCCGGTCTATCCGCTGGCGACGACGGTGGCCGGCTTCAATATCGACGCCATGAACGTCTATGGCCGCGTGGCCGACGTCGACATCATCGGCTCGGGCCAGTCGGATCTGGACGCCCGGATCACGGCCGAGGCCGCGCGTCAGGGCCGGACCGCCAAGCCGGACGGCAATCCCGCCTCGGGCAGCTATTTCCGCTCGGATCACTTCCCGCTCGCCAAGCGTGGCGTGCCGATGGCCTATGCCGATGGCGGCGGGGCCTTCCGCGACGAACCGGTCGCCGCCCGCGAAGCGGCGCGCTCCGAATACGGCGCCCGCCGCTATCACCAGGCCGACGATGAATGGTCGCCCGACTGGGACCTGCGCGGTCAGGTCGAGGATCTGGAGATGATCTTCAACATCGGACAGGACCTGGCCAACAGCCGCGACTGGCCGCAATGGATGCCGGGCTCGGAGTTCGGCCCGGCGCGCGCGCCGAGCGCCAGCCAGCGGCGGTAATAATGAGTGCTCTCCCTCCCCCGAAGTGGGGAGGGTGGTCGCGTAGCGACCGGTGGGGAACGCCAGTCGCGCACCGGCGGCGCCCGGCTTCAGACTTCCCCACCCGGCCTCGGCTCCGCCTCGCCGTCCCTCCCCATGAAGGGGAGGGAGAGGTGGTTCACATGACCAAAACTTAATGGGCGTCTCCCGGGCGGCCCCCTAAAGTGCGCGTCACCAGTTCCGGGGATGGAGCCTTCCACATGTTTCGCAAGATGATGGGCGGCGTCGCCGTCGCCGCCGTGCTGCTGGCCGCCGGCATGGCCTCGGCGCAGGACTTCTCCGCCGCGCGGCTCAGCGAAGGCGTTCGCGTCATCAGCGCCGATGAATACCAGGGCCGCTATCCAGGGACCGAAGGCGAGCGGATGACCCTGGCGTGGCTGCAGGCCCAGTATGAGGCCATGGGGCTTCAGCCCGGCGGACCGGACGGCCGGTGGCTGCAGCCGGTCGAACTGAAGCGCTATACGCCGGTCTCCGGGGCGACCGCGGCATGGACCGGGCCGGACGGGACGACCCACCCCCTGACGGTCGGAACCGACATCACCGTGCGCGCGGTCACCAACGACGGCCGGGCCTCGATCGAAAACGCCAGCCTGGTGTTCGCCGGCCACGGCATCTTCGCCCCCGAGCGGAACTGGGACGACTACGGCGACCTCGACGTGCGCGGCAAGGTCGTGATCGTGGTTGCCGGCGAGCCGGACGGCGATCTGTTCAACGGGCCCTACGCCACCAACTACCAGTCGGGCGCCTACAAGGCCGACGAGGCCTTCCGCCGCGGCGCGGTGGGGGTCATCACCCTGGTCGCCGGCAATGCGACCTCGCCAATGTGGCAGGGCGCCATGCGCGGCGCCGCCCGCACCCGGACCCTGACGCCCGGCGCCGCCGACCTCGAGTTCTCGGGCGCGATCAACCACGATGTGGCCGCCCTCTGGGCGACGGCGGCCGGCCTGGACATCTCCCGGCTGCCGAACATCGCCGACGGGCGGTTCAGGGCCGTGCCGCTGAACGGCGTCACCCTGTCGGTCGAGGCGTCGGAGACCATCGAGACCCTGGTCACCCACAATCTGCTGGCCCGGATTCCGGGGACGGAGCATCCGGACGAGACCATCATCTATTCGGCCCACTGGGACCACGTCGGCGGCGAGGGCCAGCACCCGGGCGTCCAGGGCGACAACATCTTCAACGGCGCCTGGGACAACGCCTCGGGCACGGTCGGGGTGGTCGAGATGGCGCGCCAGCTGAGCGCCGCGCCGCGGCCGAAGCGGTCGATCGTCTTCGCCCATATGGCGGCCGAGGAAATGGGGCTGCTGGGGGCCTATGGCTATACGGCCAACCCGGTCTGGCCGCTCGAAACCACGGTGGCTGACATCAATATCGACATGCTGCCCCTTTCCGGCTCGACGCGCGACATCGCCATCTTCGGCAAGGGCCAGAATGATCTCGAAGACCGGCTGCAGGCCTTGGCCGAGCCGCTGGGCCGCTATGTCTCGGACGACGGCATGCCGGAGCAGGGCTTCTATTACCGCTCCGACCATTTCCCCTTCGCCAGGGCGGGCGTGCCGGCGCTGATGACCTGGCACGGCTGGGACCTGGTCGAAGGCGGACGTGAAGCCGGCGAGGCCGCCTGGCGCGCCAAATTCGCGGCCGACTATCACAGGCCGTCGGACGAATGGTCCGAGGATCTGGATTTCACCTCGGCGGTCGAGAACCTGACCCTGCTGTATCATCTGGGTCTGGACCTCGCGAACAGCAGCGACTGGCCGGGCTGGAAGCCGAGCTCGGAGTTCGCCGTGGTCCGCGCCCGTTCGGACGCCGCGCGGCAGTGACGGCGACGATCCGCCCCCTGACCGGCGACGGCTCGCCGCCGGTCGAGGGGTCGTATCCGCAGGCCGTCGAGGTGACGACGCCGACCCGCTGGCTCTATCTGTCGGGACAGATCCCGGTCGCGCCCGACGGCTCGCTGGCGGCGGATTTCACCGGCCAGTGCGAACAGGTCTGGACCAATATCGAGACCCAGCTGGCGGCCGCCGGCATGACGCTGGACAATCTCGTCAAGGTCACGACCTTCCTGTCGGATCGGGCGTATGCGCTGGAGAACCGCGAGGTCCGGCTGCGGCGGCTGGCCGGACGTCAGCCGGCCTTGACGGTGATCATCACCGGCATCTTCGACGAGGCCTGGCTGGTCGAGATCGAGGCGGTGGCGGCGGCCTGAGATGACCGCGATTTAAGCTGACAAGCTTCGCCGGGCGGCGTCATCTCGTCCCGTCAGGGAGGACCACCGTCATGAGCATAGACCCCGCGGCCGAGACCGCGCGCTGGCTGGCGACCATCTCGCCGGAGGATCTGGAACGGGCCGTGGCCTATACGCGCGGCGGCCACTGGCTGTTGTTGTGGGGCGCGATCGTCAGCGTCGTCGTGGCGTGGATCATCATCCGCACGGGTATTCTGACCGGCATCCGTGACCGGATGGAGCGGCGGCGCAAACGGCCGAAGCTGGTCTCGCTGGTCGTGGGCGTCGTCTATCTGTTGATGAGCTGGGTGCTGACCCTGCCCTGGGCCATCTATCAGAGCTGGTGGCGCGAGACGCAGTACGGCCTGACGGAACAGCCGCTGGCCGGATGGCTGGGCGAGGCGGCGCTGGGCGCGGGGATTTCCACCGTCTTCCTCGGCCTGCTGATCGTGGCCCTGTATTTCATCATCCGGCACGCCCGGCGGCTGTGGTGGGCATGGGGCGCGGGCCTGACCGCGGTCGCCATCGTCTTCCTCCTGCTGGTCCTGCCGATCTTCATCGAGCCGCTGTTCAACACCTATACGCCGGCGCCCGACGGTCCGATGCGGGACTCGGTGGTCGAGCTGGCTCACCGGACCGGGACGCCGGACGACAAGATCTACATCTATGACGGCTCGAAGCAGTCGGACCGCTACACGGCCAATGTCTCGGGCCTGTTCGGCTCCGCGCGGGTGGCGATGAGCGATGTGATGTTCGCCAAGGGCGCCGACCTGGCCGAGGTGCGGGGCGTCGTCGGCCATGAGATGGGCCACTACGTCCACATGCACTCGCTCTGGCTGGCCGGAATGATGGTCCTGCTGGCGGGCATCGGCTTCTGGCTGGTGGACAGACTGTTTCCGGTGGCCAAACGGCTGCTGGGGGCGAGCCGGGTGGGCGACATCTCCGACCCGGCCGGCCTGCCCGTGCTGGCGGCCATCGGCGCTGTGATCGGCCTGCTGTCGACACCCGTGCAGTCGACCATGATCCGGTGGGTGGAAACCGATGCCGACCGGTTCTCGCTGATCCACGCCAACGAGCCGGACGGGCGGTCGAAGGCGCTGATCAAGACGGCGGAGTATCGGGCGCCGTCGCCGTCGGCGATCGAGGAGTTCATCTTCTACGACCACCCCTCGGTCGAGAACCGCATCCGCATGGCCATGGAGTGGAAGGCGACGCATCCGCCGCAGTCACCAACGCGGGACTAGGCTCAGATCCAGCGCTTGTAGATCAGCCGTCGAACGAGAACCGCCAAGACACCAAGCCATGCAATGGCTCCCCAGCTGACAAGGCTTGGGACATCCGTGGGACTGACGGACAAGTCCGGTCCCCGTCTGGGCCACCAAGGTTGGGTGAACAGTCCGATGGCCAGTCCGAGAACGGCAATCCAACGCAGGGCTTCCTCCCCCTTCGACAAGCCAAAGAACTGTTGCGGGTCAGACCGGAGCGCAGCCTTTTGCTCCGGGCCAAGCGCCAGATAGCGAATGGCCGCGAGAAGCATGGCAAGAGACGTCAGCCCACTCACAGCAATCAGGACGGCCATTGCGACAGTGTCCATGGGCGCGCGGCCTACCCCGGCACGGTGAGACCGGGACGCTCATTGTCCCAGATCATGTGCAGGATCGACCACAGGCCGTCGGGGCCGCGGCACAGCTGGATCGAATTGATCCCGCGCCGTTCGGGTTCGACGTCGTCGGGCCGGATGCGGGCCTCGTAGACCGACCAGACGTGGGCCATGTTGCCGAATTCGGTGATCCGGCGGCTGATCTCGATCTCGAAGAAGCCGTTCTCCGCGAAGAAGGGCGTGACATTGGCCTGGTATTCCTCGCGGCCCATGACGATCATGGTCGGGCGGCCGTCGGCGTCGAGGCCGGTGCGGGCCTGGCGGCTGTCGGGGTGGAAGATCTCGCGCTGGGTGGCCCAGTCGCGCGGGCCAGCGGGGCCCGAGATGCAGGCGTACATGGCGTCGACGACGGCGCCGATATCACCCCGGTCGACCATCAGGCGCGCTTCCTCACGAAGACGGTCCCGGCCGAATAGCCGGCGCCGAAGCTGCAGATCAGGCCGACGTCGCCGGTCGCCATGTCCTGCTGGCGAAGGTGGAAGGCGATGATCGAGCCGGCCGAGGAGGTGTTGGCGTATTCGTCGAGGATGATGACGTTCTCCTCCGGCGTCGGCTCGCGGCCCAGCACCTTGCGGCCGATGAACTGGTTCATGTTGATGTTGGCCTGATGGAGCCACATCCGCTTCAGGGTCGCCGGGTCAATGCCGAGGTCGGCGGCGTGGTCGACGATCATGTCCGAGACCATGGGCACGACGTCCTTGAAGACCTTGCGGCCCTGCTGGACGAACATCTTGTCGGTCAGGCCGTTGGCGGCGACCGGTTCGGCCTCGCCGGTGGGCAGGGCGGCCTTGTTCAGAAAGCCGAAATTATTGCGGATGTTGTTGGACATCACGGTCTTCAGCCGCGTGCCGAGGATGTCCCAGCCGCCGGCGCCGGCCTGATCCGAGGCCTCGACGATGACGGCGGTGGCGACGTCGCCGAAGATGAAATGGCTGTCGCGGTCCTTGAAGTTGAGGTGGGCCGAGCAGATCTCGGGATTGACCATCAGCACGGCCTTGACCGAGCCCGAGGCGATGAAGTCGGCGGCGGTCTTGATTCCGAAGGTGGCGGAGCTGCAGGCCACATTCATGTCGAAGGCGAACCCGTCGATGCCCAGGGCCTGCTGCACCTCGATGGCCATGGCCGGGTAGGGGCGCTGCATGTTGGAGGCGGCGCACAGGACCGCGCCGATCTCCGACACCGGCTTGCCCCAGGCGGCGATGGCCTGTTGCGCCGCCTTGACCGCCATCTCGGCCAGCACCGACAGCTCGTCGTCCGGGCGTTCGGGGATGTGCGGCAGCATGCGGGCGGGGTCGAGGACGCCCGCCTTGTCCAGCACGAAGCGCGATTTGATGCCCGAGGCCTTCTCGATGAACTCCACCGAGGAGGGGGTCAGTTCGGCGACGTCGCCCGCGGCGATTTCGGCGGCGTGGTCGGCGTTGAACCGCTCGGCGTACGCGTTGTAGGCGACCACCAGTTCGGCGTTGGAGATGGTCTGTTCGGGGGTGAACAGGCCGGTGGCGGCGATGACGGCATTGGTCATGGAGGGCCCTAACGCTCGGCGCCTCGCTGCTTGAGGGCCGCGTTCTGTTTCTGGACGGACTAGATAGGCGGGACTGCGGGCGGCGTCGAGGCCGCCTCATGGCGGGCCAGCAGCCGGTGGGCGGCGTCGAGATGGAGGCGTTCGACCATGCGGTAGCCGACCCGGATCGCGCCCTTGCCCGCGGCGTCGGCGGAGGCGAAGGCGGCGACGACCTCGCGCGCCCTGGCGACCTCATCGGGCGAGGGGGAGAAGGCGGCGTTGGCGGCGTCGATCTGGGCGGGATGGATCAGGCTCTTGCCGTCGAAGCCGTAGGCGCGGCCCTGCAGGCATTCGGTGCGCAGGCGGTCGGCGTCGTCGGTCGCATTGACCACGCCGTCGATGGCCAGCAGGCCGTGGCCACGGGCGGCGGCGACGAGGGCGGCCAGCCATGGCTTGAGCGGCTCGCGGTCGGCGTCGAGGACGAGGTTCATCCGCTCGCCGAAATCGTTGATCCCGAGCATCAGGGCGGCCAACGGAGCGCCGGCCCCGGCGATGGCGTCGAGCCGCAGGACCGACAGGGGCGTCTCGACCATGATCCACAGGGCGACGCCGGCGGGCAGGCGGGCGGCGACCTCGCGCACGGCCTCGGGGCTTTCGATCTTGGGGGCGACCACGAAGTCCGGGGCGAGCCCGGAGAGGGCCCCCAGATCGTCCACCCCCCATGGCGTGTCGAGGCCATTGACCCGGACGCCGACGCGGGCGCGGAAGCCACCGGTGGTCAGGGCCGCGACGGCGGCCTGACGGGCCTCCGCCTTGGCGTCCGGGCCGACGGCGTCCTCAAGATCGAGAATCACGGCGTCGGCGTTCAGGCCGCGGGCCTTCTCGATCGCCCGCGGGTTGCTGGCGGGCAGGTAGAGGACCGAGCGGGTGAGTCGCATCACACCCGGCCCGTGACCGGGATCAGCGCCCCGGTGACCGCCCGGCTTTCGGGCGAGGCGAGGAACAGCATGACCCGGGCGAGGTCGGCGGGAGCGACCCATTTCGCCGGATCCGCGTCGGGCATGTCCTTGCGGTTCTGCTCGGTGTCGAGGATCGAGGGCAGGACGGCGTTGACGGTCACCGATGTGTCCTTGAGCTCCTCGGCCAGGCTCTCGGTCAGGCGGTGGACGCCGGCCTTGGAGGCGGCGTAGGCGCCCATGCCGGCGGCGCTCTTCAGGGCCGCATTGGCCCCGACATTGACGACCCGGCCCTCGGGCGAGGCCTTGAGGTGGGGCAGGGCGGCGCGGCTGGCGTTCAGGGCGGTGGTCAGGTTGAGGGCGAACATCCTGGCCCAGGCGGGGTCGGCGTCGTCCGTGGTCTGCCAGACGAAGCCGCCGGCGATGTTGAGCAGGGCGTCGAGCCGGCCGAACCGGGCGGCGACGGCGTCGATGGCCCGGGCGGCGGCGGCCGGATCGGTCAGATCGACGCCGCCCAGTTCCAGCACGCCGTCAGGGACGGTCTGGCCCGTCGCATGGTCTATCACGGCGACCTTGAGCCCGTCGGCCAGGGCGGCCTCGACGACGGCCCGGCCGAGGACGCCGTGGCCGCCCGTGATTGCGATCACCCGATCAGACACGCGGCGCCTCCCAAAAAATCACAGTCTAAAGAGTCCAAAGCGTCCAATGTCCACGGACTTCCGGCGCGAAAAAGCGAGTCCAAAGCGTCCAAAGAGTCCAGAGCCCGGGACATCGGCCCCGGAAAAAGCGGGTCCAAAGAGTCCAATCCGGATCAGCCGAAGACCCTGGTCATCAATCGTTCCAGAGCATGGGCGTCGACTGCGTCAAAGGCGGACGTCTCTGTCGCATCGACGTCGAACACGGCGATCAGGGCGCCCGAACCGTCGAACACCGGAACCACGATCTCGCTGGCCGAGCGGCTGTCGCAGGCGATGTGGCCGGGAAAGGCGTGGACGTCGGCGACGATCTGGGTGACCCGGTCCTTCGCCGCCGCGCCGCAGACGCCGCGACCGAAGGCGATTCTCAGACAGCCCAGGGTGCCCTGATACGGGCCCACGACCAGTTCGTCGGCCTTGTCCGGGTCGACGACGTAGAAGCCGGTCCAGAAGAAGACCGGAAAGGCGTCGGCCAGCATGGAGGCGACGGTGGCCATACGCGCGGTGCGGTTGGGTTCGCCGTCCAGAACAGCCAGAATTTCGGCCTCGACCTCGGCGTAGCGGGCGGCCTTGTCGGCGGGTCGATCGTCGCGGGCGGCATAGGCCATTCAGGGGCGCTCCAGAACTCCGGGTGACGCATATAGGAGTTCGCCGCCGGACTGGCGAGGGCCGGGTTTTCTCCTGTCAGGCGAGTTCGCAACCGTCTGATTCATGTGAATAAGTACGTTGGCGGACACAAAAGCGCCGTGGTGCGGCAACGCTTTGTCGGAAACCAGCGTTAACCTTGACAGATGGTTAACGGAAACGGACTGTCCGTCGCGCTTAGCTTGAGCGTACGGGTGCGTTTCACCTGCAGGGTCGTGTGAGGGGGAGCATGAGCGAGGGTCGATCCAATCCGGAAGACCGCTCCCGTCCCGGCAAGGGCCGTGGTCCGGTCGCCATTGCGGCGGTCGCCGGGGTGCTGGCGCTGACGGCGCTGGGCATGGTCTCGTGCGGCAACGGCAACGGCGTGCAGTTCTGGCAGCGCAACGACGCGGCCTCCAACGCCTGCCCGCGGCCCGCCTCACTGACGGGATCGGAGTTCAACGCCCAGGAAACCGGCCTGCGCGCCTTGCGCCGCGCCGCCTTCCGCGGCGACTTCTTCGCCCAGCTGGAACTGGGCGGCCGCTATGCGGCGGTCCGGGCCACCGACAAGAACATCGAGGACCCGATCGAAAGCGCCACCTGGTACGCCATGGCGCTGGCCAACAGCGAGGGCTACGCCCCGATCAACCGCGTCGACCGTGGCGGCTTCGGCGGCTGGCGGCCGCTGTCCCGGTACGACGACTGCCGCGCCTTCGAGCGGCACACGGCCTATCAGCGGCTGGACCGCCAGCTGGGCCAGATGACGCGCGAGGAGCAGGAGGCGGTGCGCGACCGCGTCATCTATGTGCTGTCGACCCAGGACGCCCATGGCTATCGCACCCTGGCGCGCCTGCACGACGGCCTCTACGGGCCGTTCGGCGAGCCCGAGGACAATCGCGAGGCCCGCGAGGCCTGGGGCCGCAACACCGGCGGCGCCAGCCGCGACCGCAACCGCCGCGGCTATTATTCCGCGACCAATCTGTTCCAGCGCAACGACGTCGACGCCTATCTGTACAACTATCTCGCGGTGCAGACCGGCGATGTCGGGGCCTATGTGCTGCTGAGGGATTTCGAGCGCTCGGCCCCGAGCCGCGACACCTATCAGCGGTTCGTCGAGACCAAGGCGCGGCAGTGGACGCCGCCGTTCGAATTCTATCCCAACACAGCGCCCCAGTCGGGCGTGCCCTTCTCGGACGAAAGCCGTCCGCGCGGCGACGCCTATGAATACGCCCTGGGCCGGATGGGCGGGGAACTGCCGTTCCTGCATGTCGGCCGGGCCCTGCGCTATCTGGGGATATCCGACACGGCCGCCAACCGGCCCGAGGACCTGTCCAAGCGCCAGATCGAGACGCTGGAGGCCATGCTGGGCCACCCGATGGAGGGCCGGCTGTCCTATCTGGAACGCGTCCGCGCCATCCAGATGGCCGCCGTCAACGGCTCGTCCGAGGCCCAGCTGGTGCTGGCGGTGATGTATGCCGAGGGCATCGGCCTGCCCGCCGACTACGCCCGCGCCTTCAAATGGTTCGAGGAGGCGGCGCGTCAGGGCAGCCCCGAGGCCAAATTCGCCATGTCGAGCTATTTCGCGCTCGGCGTCGCCGGGGTGGCGGATCAGGACAAGGCCCAGGCCGTGGCCTTCCGCATCGATTCGGCCCTGTCCGGCTTCGGCCCCTCGGCCGGCCGCCTGCAGGCGGTGCTGGCCCAGGTCTCCCGTTCGCAGCAGCGCCGCTAGGAGGGCGGAAGCATGATCACCAACCGCACCGCTCTCAGCGCCATCGGCGGCGTCGCCGCCATCGCCGCCACCGTCGCCGTCTTCGCCCTGGGCGAAGGCCCCGCCCAGGCCCAGACCGCCGCCAAGGTCGAGAGCCAGACCCGCCCGAATTTCGGCGTCCTGCTGGACCCGCCGACGCGCAGCTATCGCAACCGGGGCTCCAGCCATCGGCGCTATGACTATGGCCGCCACCGTCCTGACTGGCGGCCCGGCCCCCTGCGGCCGGGCGGCGAGGAGGTCGTGCTGGTCGACTGCGGCGGAAACCCCGGCACCGGCGCCGTCGAGGACGCCGTGCGCCGCGTGCGGCCCGGCGGCACCCTGGTGATCCGCGCCCGCGGCGGCGCCTGCGTCGGCTGGCTGAACATCGACAAGCCGATGACCATCATCGGCGAGGGCGGCTTCGACCCGCGCCGCTGGGCCAGCCATCCCGAGCCAACCCTGATGGCCCCCGACGGACTGCCGTGCATGACGGTGGCCCAGGGCGTGCGGGTCGAGATCCGCGACATGGTGTTCGCCTCGCCGCGCGCCGGCGACGCCGCCTGTATCGTCGGCTATGGCGCCGAGATCGTCATGAACCGGGTCGGCTTCCGCCACGCCGGAGACGAGGCCGCCGTCTATGCCGATGGCGGTCTGCTGGACATGCGCGACGTCATCATCGAGGCCCAGACGATCGCCCCCGCCATCGTCGCCGATGGCGCGGTGCTGAACGCCTGGGAACTGGCGATCGCCGGCGCCCAGTCCGGGATGGAGCTGATTCCCGGCGCGGGTCAGACCTCGCGGATCGCCTCCACGACCCTGAAGGGCACGGGCGCGCCCAACGCCTTCGGCCCGCGGTCGATCGGCATCGTCATCCGCTCGGGCCGGGAATACGGCCGCGTCGAGATCGAGAACACCTTCATCGTCGGCTATGTCGAGGGGGTGGCCATCGAAGGGGCCTCCGTTTCGATCGCGAACAGCCGCATCGGTCGATCGGACAAGGGCGTGGTGCTCTACAATGGCGAACTGCGGCTGAGCGACAGCCGCATCCGCGCCAGCACGGTCGGCGTCGCCGCCGCCTCCGGCCATGCGGTGGTGGTCAACAATGTCTTCTCGGGCGTGCGCGAGGTCATCTACGCCGAAGATCGCGCCACGGTCGAAGCCAGCGGCAACCGGGTCTGGTCCAGATACATCAGGGAGTGCCGCGCACTGTTCCGCGACCGCTACCGTGGCCGCCATGCGCCCTACTGGGTCGCCGCCGGCCGAGGCTGGGAATGCATGTACGGCGCCTACCCGCCGAACTGGTGGCAGGATCAGGACGGGCTGCTGGGCCTGCCCTATGAGGATGACGGTTATCAGCTGGACGGCTATCGCGACTATCAGGCCGGCCGCGGCTGGTACACGCGGGACGGCGACTACATCGCTGCCGACCGCCCGGTCGGCGAGGACCGCTGGCGCGGGCGCGGCTTCCTGGGCCGCTGACCGCTGAAGAACGACACGACGACGGCCGGCGCAACGCGTCCGGGGCCGTTTTCGCGAGGGCGGTAGGCGCGGCAGGACTCGAACCTGCAACCAGACCGTTATGAGCGGTCGGCTCTAACCATTGAGCTACGCGCCCTCCGGGCCGCCGGCTTGGCCTAGCAGGCGGCCCGGCGGCTTGCCAAGCGCCATCGGATCGCCGCCCGCCTGTCGGCGATTTCACGCCGATGAATGGAACCTGCCAGGGGGCGGCGGGCGTTCATTCAGGCGGATATGGCCAAGGTGCCGCCACGGTCGTCGCCTATTCCCGGGTCGAACGACCGCCCCGCTTCGAGGAGTTCCGACCCAATGACCCGTTCGACCGTCGTCGCCGCCCCGCCGGCCCTGTCCAACCGCGTCCTGCTGATGAGCGGCGCTGTGATGGCCGCCGCCGCCCTGTTCGCCGCCGCGCCGGCCGCTCGGGCCCAGTCGCAGCCCGACGGCGGTTCGCCCATGGTCATCCACGCGGTGGCCGACCGCCCCGCCCTGAACCTGTCGGCCTATGGCGAGGTCAAGACCGCGCCCGACATGGCGACGATCAGCTTCGGCGTCGTGACCGAGGCGACCACCGCCGCCGAGGCCATGCGCCTGAACGCCACCCGGATGAACCAGGTGATGGCCGCCCTGCGCCGCGCCGGGATCGAGGCGCGCGACGTTCAGACCTCGGGCCTGAACCTGTCGGCCCAGTATGACTACGTCCAGAATGAACCGCCCCGGCTGCGCGGCTATCAGGCCAACAACCGGGTGACGGTGATCATCAATGACCTGAACGCCGTGGGCACGACCGCCGACGCCGTGGTGGCCGCCGGCGTCAACCAGATCGACGGCATCTCCTTCGGCCTGAAGGACCCGACCGCCGCCGAGAACCAGGCCCGCCAGATCGCGGTGCGCAACCTGCAGGGCAAGGCCGCCCTCTATGCCCAGGCGCTGGGCGTGCAGCTGGGCGGCATCCGCTCGCTGTCGGAAGGCGGCGGCTACAGCCCGCGTCCGCCCCAGCCGATGTACGCCCGCGCCGAAATGGCCATGGATTCGGGCGGCTCGACGCCGGTCGCGGCCGGCGAACTGACGGTGCGGATCGACATCACCGGCGTGTATGACCTGAACCGCTAGGACGGTTTCAGAGCGGATTGACGAGGGCCCCGGCGTCAAGCGCCGGGGCCCTTTCGCGTTCAGTCAGAGCCGCGGGCCAGCATCAGGCCCACCGCCAGGTTCAGGATGTTGGCCACCAGGGCGATGGCCAGGCGGGTGACGGAGTCCAGTTCCATCCAGAACAGGGGTCCGCTCCATGGCAAGCCGGTGATCGTCAGCGGCAGGAAGGTGACGTCGTTCGGCTCAAGGCCCAGCAGTTCGAGCCCCATCGGCAGGGCCAGCATGGTGGCTGCGGCCGAGGCCAGCACGAAGGCTCCGTACAGGGACCAGCGGGCCGTGCGGATGGTGCGTTGCATGGTCGTCCTCCAGATGGGGAGGGGAGGCCGGAAGCGGGCCGCCGTCAAGCTTCCGCCGCGCTCACTCGATCTCGAACACCACGAAGACCCGCGCGGTCGTCTCCACCGGCTCCGGCGCGACCGCGATGGAGACCGGGCTGCGGATCCGGCTGCCCGTCACGACGATTTCGCCGATTTCGGCGGCTTCGCCCGAGCCGGGCCGTGGGGCCGTCGGGTCCTGAATGCGCAGGATGCGCACCAGCCGGAGTCCGGACGCTTGCGACAACCTTTCCGCCTGGGCGCGCGCGTCCGCGAAGGCCGCGCCATTGGCTTCCGCCCGCAACGCCTCGGGATTGGACAGGCTGTAGTCGTCCAGACGCGCTGCCGTTGCGCCCAGTTCGGCGGCCAGCGAGATGGCGTCTCCCGCCCGTTCGGCGGGCATGCCCTCCAGCGAGAGGCCAGAGGTGGCGAAATAGCCGAGGATCGGACATTCCTCGTCACGCCGGGCGTTTTGCTCGCAGTTGGGGTCGTGGGCGGTGTCGAGCGAAATGGCGCCAGTCGTCACGCGACCGCGGGTGAGACCCTCCAGCCGCGGCCAGGACTCGATCAGTCGTCCTTGAGCTGTGGCCAGTGCGCGCAACGCTTCCTGTTGGGTCGCGCCCCGGCCGCGCACGTTGGCATCGACCTTGAAAGTGTCCGGCTGGGCGGAGGCCCTGCCGTTTCCCGTCACCACGATGGTCGGACGGTCCGCGAAACTTTCCTGAGCCCCGGCGGGCAGGGCGAGGGCGGTCGCGGCAAGGGCGACGCAGGCAATACGCTTCATGGTCTTCTCTCCAAGGTAGAACCAAGGGGAAGACCTTGAGGGCGCGCCGTCAAGCCGCGCGCTTGATCCGGTTGTCGTCGTCCAGCAGGACCACGGTCGGCGACCACTGGCGGGCCTCTTCCTCGGGCAGCTGGCCATAGGTCACGACGATGACCTTGTCGTTCTTCTGCACCAGCCGGGCGGCGGCGCCGTTGACGCCGATGACGCGGGAGCCGCGCGGGGCCTCGATGGCGTAGGTGGTGAAGCGGGCGCCGTTGGTGATGTTCAGCACATCGACCTGTTCGTGCGGAAAGATGCCCGCGGCGTCCAGCAGGTCGGAGTCGATGGCGATCGAGCCCTCGTAGTCGAGGTCGGCCTGGGTCACCGTCGCGCGGTGCAGCTTGGCCTTCATCAGGGTGACCAGCATGGGGAGTGCGGTCCGGATGTGACGCGGGGCGTTCGGCCCCCGCTCGCAGATCACTCATATAGGAGTTTCGCGACCCGCCATCAATCACTGTCGTTGCGATGCAACATTGAATGCTGCGATGCCGCTCGCGCGTTACGCGACGTTCATTTGACGGCGAGCCCTGCCGCTCTATGGTCAAAATGTGGCCATGACCCGGCCCGCGCTCCGGACGACTCCCCTCGCCATGAAGCAATTTTTCCTGACCATGGCGGGCGTGTTCGCCGGTCTGTTCGCCTTCTTCATCATCTGCATGGTGCTGTTGTTCGGCTTCATCGGCGCGATGATCAGCTCGGCGTCCTCGGCGACGCCGACCCCGCGCAATACGGTGCTGGAACTGGATCTGCGCGAGGGCGTCACCGACCAGGCGCCCAACAATCCGTTCGCCATCTTCGGCGGTTCGGGCCTGTCGACGCTGCAGATCGTCGACACCCTGGCCCAGGCCGGGGACGACAGCCGGGTCAAGGTTCTGCTGATCCGTTTGCCGGAGGCCGGCATCACGCCCGCCGCCGCCGACGAAATCCGCCAGGCCGTTCGCCGTTTCCGCGCCTCGGGCAAGGTCGTGATCGCCCACAGCCAGGGCTTCCAGCCGGTCGGCACGACGGTCTCCAGCTATATGATCGGGGCCTCGGCCTCCGAATTGTGGATGCAGAACACCGCCGGCTTCCAGCTGGCGGGCTTTTCGGCCGAAGGGGTCTTCCTGGGCCGGGCCTTCGCCAAATACGGCGTCAACGCCGAGTTCGAGCAGCGCTACGAGTACAAGAACGCCGTCAACGAATACACCCAGAGCGACTTCACCCCCGCCCACCGCGAGGCGATGACGGCCTGGATGACCTCCGTCTACACCTCGGCCCTGGCCAATGCGGCGCAGGACCGGAAGATGACGCCCGCGGCGCTGCGGACCGCCATCGAGGCGGGGCCGTATTCGTCCGCCCAGGCCTTGCAACGCCGGCTGATCGACAAGATCGGTCAGGTCGAGGAGGCCGAGGCCGAGGCCAAACGCCGGGCCGGCCGCAACGCCGGGATCATGGAGTTTTCCGACTACGCCTCGTCTCAGGGGCCCAGGACGGGCTCGGGCCGGAACGCCATCGCCATCGTCGGCGGCGAGGGCGACATCATGACCGGCACGGGCGGCGCCGACCCGTTCGGCGGCGGGTCCTCGATCATGTCGGATGATCTGGCCGAAGCCCTCTACGACGCCATCGAGGACGACAGCGTCAAGGCCATCGTCTTCCGCGTCTCCTCGCCGGGCGGTTCGCCGGAAGCCTCGGAACAGATCCTCGCGGCGGTGCGCGCGGCCAGGGCGGCGGGCAAGCCGGTGGTGGTGTCGATGGGCGACTATGCGGCCTCGGGCGGCTACTGGATCAGTTCGGAAGCCAACTGGATCGTGGCCCAGCCCTCGACCCTGACGGGCTCGATCGGCGTCTATGGCGGCAAATTCGTGCTGGCGGACGCCCTGGGCCGGTTCGGCATCGACATGCGCAACCTGTCGGTCGGCGGCGGCTATGCCGACGCCTTCTCGCCGTCCCAGGACTTCACCCCGGCCCAGCGCGCGGCCTTCGCCGCCCAGATCGACCGCACCTATGAGGAGTTCATCGCCCGCGTGGCGACCGGCCGCCGCCTGCCGCCCGCCCGGGTGCGCGAGATCGCCCGCGGTCGCGTCTGGACCGGCGCCCAGGCCATGGAGATCGGCCTGGTCGATCAGCTGGGCGGACTGGAGGAGGCCATCGCCAAGGCGCGCGAACTGGCCCGCATTCCCGCCGGGGAATCGGTGCGGTTCCAGCGCTATCCGGAAGCCCGGTCGCCGTTCGAGGCCCTGTCGAAGGCGTTCGGTGTCTCGGGCGAGGCGGCGCGGGTGCTGGTCGGGATCGGCGGGGTCATGAACGATCCGGCGGCGGAGGCGACCGTTCGCCGCATCCGGACCGAGCGGGCCCGTGCTTCCGGCGCTTCGGTGCTCGCGGACCAGCCCTATTGAGGCGGAACACTCGCCTGTGAAGGGGCCGGTCATTGACCGTTCACCCGTGTGGACCGACATTGGGAGTTCGGCGTTGCCTACAGCGTCTGAGAAGGTGATGTGATGACCCAGTCCGACCGTCTGATCTTCGGCCCGTCCGCGCGCCGTCCGTCGCACGGATTGCTGGCGCCGGTCATGTGGCTGGGCGGCGTGATCGCGACCCTTCTCGCCATGACCGTTGGCGCGGTGCTGGCGGTCTTCACCGCCGTGGCCGTGGCCGTCATCGCCCTGTTCGCCGCCGTTCTGGTCTTCTTCGCCGGCCTGGCCATGGGCGCGCGCCGCAAGGCTGTCGTCCGCACCCGCCGCGCCGATGACGTCATCGAGGCGCACAAGGTCGACGGCGCCTGGGTCGCCTATGGCTGGGAGCGACCGGGCCGGTAAGCCAGACGTGCTGACGGTCAAGGACGTCCCGTCCCCGAATTTCGACGCCCGTCGCGGTCCGCCCGACATGCTGGTGCTGCACTATACCGGCATGCGCACGGCGGATGAGGCTGTCGCGCGTCTGGTCGATCCGGCCGCGAAGGTTTCCGCCCACTATGTGGTGGACGAGGACGGCTCGATCCTGCGGCTGGTGGTCGAGGAACGCCGCGCCTGGCACGCGGGCAGGGGCGGTTGGCAGGGCGAGACCGACTGCAACGCCGCCTCCATCGGCATCGAGATCGTCAATCCGGGCCATGAGTTCGGCTATCGCGACTTCCCCGAGGTCCAGATCGACGCGGTGATCAGCCTGGTCAGCGACATCCGCACCCGCTGGACCATTCCCGACGCCCGCATCATCGGCCATTCCGACCTCGCCCCCGAGCGGAAGCAGGATCCGGGGGAGTTGTTTCCGTGGAAGCGGCTGGCCTCGGTCGGCCACGGTCTGTGGTTCGAACCGGCGCCGGAGCGGATCGCGGCCTTGGGCGCGCCCCTGGGGGTCAGCGACGAGGGGCTGGGCGTGATCGTGCTGCGCGCCGGACTGCACAGGCTGGGCTATGCCCTGACGCCGGGCGGCGATTATGACCAGGCGACCCGGCTGACGGTCGAAGCCTTCCAGCGCCACTGGCGGCCCGGGCAGGTGGACGGGATCGCCGACGGAGAGACGCGGGCGACCCTGATGGGCGTGCTCCAGCTGGCGACGGCGGAGAGCGTGACGGGTGTGTTGAACTGAGCATCGGGTTCTCCCTCCCCCGAAGTGGGGAGGGACGGCGAGCCGCAGGCGAGCCCGGGTGGGGAAGTTTCCAGCCGCCGCGCTACTTGACGAATACAGCTAAAGATTGTAAATATATGCAATCGGAGGCAGTCATGGATCCTGCGATCGAGAAGGCGCGCGCCATGCGAAAGGCGATGACGCCGCCTGAGTTGAGGCTCTGGAAATTCCTGCGACGCCTGCGCGCCGAAGGCCGGCATTTCCGACGGCAGACCCCGTTCAGGGGTTATTTCCTGGACTTTGTCTGTCACCGGAGCCGGTTGGTCGTTGAGGTGGACGGTCAGATGCATGAGCACCGCGTGGAGCATGACCGGACGCGTGACGCGGTGCTGCTTCGTGAAGGCTACCGGACGCTGCGGTTCACCAACGTGGCGGTGCGCGATCACATCGACTGGGTGATGGAGCGGATCAGGACGGAGCTTGGGGCCGGCGTGCCCCACCCGGGCTCGGCCGCGCCTCGCCGTCCCTCCCCATGAAGGGGAGGGAGAACCGTGCGGCGGTTCCCCACCCGTCTGCCGCTTCGCGGCATCCACCCTCCCCATGAAGGGGAGGGAAAATTTGACGCCAACCCCCATCCGGCCCATCTGTCCGCCCGTCAGACGGCCGGGCGGTCGCGGCGGGGGTTATGCTCCTGTCGAGGAAAGTCCGGGCTCCACGGTGAAGAGGCGGCGGGCAACACCCGCCCGGGGCGACCCGAGGGATAGCGCCACAGAAAGCAAACCGCCTGTCCTTCGGGGCAGGGAAGGGTGAAAGGGTGGGGTAAGAGCCCACCGCGTCCTTGGCAACAGGGACGGCATGGCAAGCCCCGCCTGGAGCAAGACCGAATAGGGACGTCGCGCGGTTTCGGCCGCAGGGTTCACCGCCCGAGGCGTCCGGGTAGGTCGCGAGAACCATCCGGCGACGGGTGGTCCAGAGGAATGATCGTCACCGCTTTCGGGCGGTACAGAACCCGGCTTACAGGCCGTCTGACATCGTTTTTTGGGCGCTATCGCTTGCCGCGAGGCGGCTCGCTGCTTGAGCGCGGCTCGTCACCCTCCGGCTTGACCGGAGGGTCGCTGCCTGAGTGCGAAGTCGCCTAGAAGCGCTTGCGGGCCTCGTCAGCGGCGTCGATCAGGCGAATGCCGGAGATTTCCGCCGCGTCCGCCGTCAGATCCATGGCCGCCTCGGGCGGGTCCTTGACGACCACGCCGCCGTCGACCGCCTTTGGGGACATCGGCTTTGTGGGGTCCGGGGGTGGAGGCGTTTTCGGCATGCCGTACAAACCCGCGCGCGCCTCGACGGTTCCTGAACGCGAACCCGTTCCGCCTCCGCGGCCGACGGCCGTTAACTCTTTGGCCCGCAATGCGGCGCAGGATTGGTCCACAGCCTGTCTATACTGTGGATGTTCTGTCTATGTTCACGCCGTTACAGGCCTGGGCGCCGCAATTGAGGTTAACCGGCGTCAACTAATCCCATTGAGACCCAGTTCATCCCATGCTATCCCAGACGCTTGGCGCGGGGTTGGTTTGCGCCGCGTGGGTGTTCACGGGGATCAGAGGGGCGGATCGAAGGGTCCGAGTTTGGGGCAGGCGTGTTTCTCTCGACCTACGAGAAACAATTGGACGGCAAGAGACGCCTGCTGATCCCGCAGGAGTTCCGCACCGCCGACAATGGCGCCGAGCACGGCGTCTTCTGCTTTTTCGCCCTCGCCGATGATTGCCTTGAGGCCGGCGGCGACCGGTTGATGGCCGAGTATGTCGCCCGGATCGAAGCCCTGCCGTTCGGCAGCGACAAGCGCACCGCCCTGGAAGAGACCTTCTACGCCGGCCAACGCCCGCTGGCCTATGACGGCGGCGGGCGGATCACCCTGCCTGAAAGCCTGTGTCAGGACGCCGGACTGGGCGAGGACGTGGTCATCGTCGGTCTCGGACCGAGATTTCAGATCTGGGACCGGGCGCGCTGGAAGGCCCGGCTGGGCGGCCGCCGCGCCTTGGCCCGGCAGGTGATGAACGGGGAGGAGGCATGACCGCTCCCCACGCCCCCGTCCTGCTCGCCGAGGTCATGGAGGCCCTGGCGCCGCGCGCCGGGGATGTGATCATCGACGCCACCTTCGGCGCCGGCGGCTATACCCGCGCCATCCTCACGACCGGGGCGACGGTGATCGCGCTGGACCGCGATCCGACGGTCCAGCCGCACGCCGACGCCGTGGCCAATGACTATCCCGGAAAGTTCCGGCTGGTGCGCACGCCCTTCTCGGGTCTGGCGGAGGCCTTCGCCGACAGCGGCGAGGCGCGGCTGGACGGGGTGGTGTTCGACATCGGCGTGTCGTCGATGCAGCTGGACCAGGCCGAGCGTGGCTTTTCCTTCATGCGCGACGGGCCGCTGGACATGCGGATGGGCGATGAGGGCGAGACCGCCGCCGACATCGTCAACGGCTGGGACCACGGGCCGATGGCCCACATCTTCAAACTGTATGGCGACGAACGGCAGTCGGGCCGCGTCGCCACGGCCATCCTGCGCCGCCGGGTCGAGCAGCCGTTCGAGCGCACGCTGGACCTGGCCGCCGTGGTCGAAAAGGCCCTCGGCGGCCGCCGCGGCGCGCCGATCCATCCCGCCACCCGCGTCTTCCAGGCCCTGCGCATCGCCGTCAACGACGAGCTGGGCGAACTGCGCGCCGGGCTGGAGGCGGCCGAGGCGACCCTTTCGCCCGGCGGGCGGCTGGCCGTGGTCACCTTCCATTCGCTGGAGGACCGGATCGTCAAGGCCTTCCTGACCGAGCGCACCGGCAACGCCCCCGGCGGCTCGCGCCATGCCCCGGCAGCCATCGAGACCCGCAAGCCCAGTTTCACCCTGTCGTTCAAGGGCGCGCGCGAGGCCGGGGACGCCGAGCGCGCCGACAATCCCCGCGCCCGCTCGGCCAAGCTGCGCGCCGCCGTCCGCACCGACGCCGCTCCGTGGGGCGCCTTTGGGGGGAGGATCGCCGCATGAGCACGGCCGCCGCCACCCTGAACCGTCTCTTCGCCTGGAAAATCCGCGGCGTCCGCTGGGTCGAGATCATCGGCGTGCTGCTGGTCGCGGCCATGGTCTTCTCGGTCTATGTGGCCAAGGCCGCCGCGGCCCGCGAGAGCGCCCGCATCTCCGATCTGGAACGCCAGATCAGCGACAACGGCCGGCGGGTGCGCCTGCTGCGCGCCGAAGTCGCCAGGCTGGAACAGCCCAACCGGCTCGAGGCCCTGTCACGTGGCGCGGGTCTGGGCCCGGTCGATGTGCATCGTCAGGCCACGGCCGAGAACCTGCCGAGCCTGGCGCCGATCCCCGAGCCGCGCCCGGTCATTGTCGCGCCGACGCCGCCCGCCGCCGACGAGGCGCCTGTGGTCGATCCCGTACCGGGAGACGAGCCGTGAGCGCGCATGATCCGCACGCCGGGCCGCGGCCGGTTCCGTCCTGGGGCGTGCGCCGGTTCACGCCCTCGTGGCGCTGGCTGTCCGAGACCATGTGGTGGGTCGAACACGCCTTCGGCCGGGCCCGAGCCGACGCCCGGCCCGAGGAAGACACCCGCGTCCGCATCTTCGTCATCCTGTCGGTATTTTCGGCGGTGTTCGTCTGCCTGACCCTGGGCGCCGTCCATGCGGCCGTGCTGAGGGCCGGCGCCGGCGGCGGGGCGGCGAGCCACCCCAATGCGGTGGTGCGCGCCGACATGGTCGACCGCAACGGCGCCCTGCTGGCAACCAACATCGTCCACTACGGCCTCTATATCGATCCCGCGCAGGTGTGGGACCGCCGGGCGGCGGCGGCGCAGATCCGGCGCGCCCTGCCGCGGGTGTCGAAGACCCGGCTGGACGCGGCCCTGTACGGCGACCGGCGGCTGCTGGTGGTCAACCGCCTGACTCCGCGCGAGAAGGTGGCGATCCACAATCTGGCCCTCGGCGGCGTCGGCTTTGAGCCCGAGGATGTGCGAATCCATCCGCTGGGGGAATCGGCGCGTCATGTGATCGGCAGCGTCGATACCGGCGGGGTCGGCCTGTCCGCCGCCGAGCGCGCCTTCAACGACGAAATCCGCGCCGCCGGGGCGCGAGGCGAGAGCTTCCAGATCTCCATCGACCTGCGCGTCCAGGGCGTGCTGGAGAACGAACTGGCCGCCGCCGCCGAGGCGTCCCAGGCCAAGGGCGCCGTCGGCATCATCACCGACGTCCAGACCGGCGAGGTTCTGGGCATGGCCAGCTGGCCGGCGTCCAACTCGCGCAACCTGGCCACAGCCGCCACCTGGGAGATGGGGTCGGTGTTCAAGACCTTCACCGTCGCCGCCGCCCTCGACACCGGCCGGGCCGACATGAGCACCCTGCTGGACGCCTCGGAGGCGCTGCAGATCGGCAACCGCCGCATCACGGACTTCCACGCCCAGAACAAGGTGATGACGCTGGAGGAGGTCTATCTCCACTCGTCCAACATCGGCACCTCGCGCCTGTCGACCGAGATGGGGCCGCGGGTCATGCGTGACTATTTCGAACGGTTCGGCCTGATGTCGCGGGCGCCGTTCGAGATTGCGTCGGAAGCGCCGATCGTGCCCCGCGAATGGTCGGAATCGACCCTGGCCTCGCTGTCGTTCGGCTACGGCATTTCGATCACCCCGATGCAGATGGCCGCGGCCATGGGCGCCCTGACCAACGGCGGGCGGTTCATTCCCCTGACCCTGCGCAAGGGCGGTCGGCCGGAAGTGCGGGGCCGCCAGATCGTCTCGCCCGAGACCTCGCTGACCATGCTGGACCTGATGCGCCGCAATGTCGTGCGCGGCTCTGGCAGCCGGGCCGAGGCGCCGGGCCTGCGCGTCGGCGGCAAGACCGGCTCGGCCAACAAGTCGGTCAACGGCCGCTACAACGCGGCCCATGCGGTCGGCACCTTCGCCGGGGTCTTCCCGGCCGACGGGCCGGTCAACGCCCGCCGCTATCAGATCCTGGTGTTGATCGACGAGCCCCAGACATACCCGCGCACCGGCGGCTTCGTCGCCGCGCCGGCGGTGGGCCGCATCGCTGACCGGATCGCCGGCTTCCTCGGCGTGGAACGCCGGGCCGATCCCTGGCGCACCGCCCTCGGAGACCGCATCCCGGCCTTCGAGGACCAGGAAGGCGACGGGCGATGAGTGTCCCGATCAAGCTCTCGGAACTGCTGCGCCGTGACGTGGCCGCCGATCCGATGATCACCGGCGTCACCGCCGACAGCCGCAAGGTCGCGCCGGGATCACTGTTCGTGGCCCTGCCGGGCAGCGCCGCCGACGGGCGCGCCTTCATACCCCAGGCCCTGTCGCAGGGCGCCGCCGCCGTCCTGGCGCCCGCCGACACCGATGCCGGTCTCGCTCCGGTGCTGGTCACCTCGGGTGATGTGCGCCGCGCCTACGCCATCGCCGCCCGCGGCTTCTACGGCTCCCAGCCGGCGACCTGCGTCGCCGTCACCGGCACCAATGGCAAGACCTCCGTGGCCGCCTTCTGCCGCCAGATCTGGGCCGCCCTGGGCCTGCATGCCGCGAGCATGGGGACCCTTGGAGTTTTAGCACAGAACGGTAACGTTAACCGCGAGTTGACGGGCCCCGGCCTGACCAGCCCCGACGCCGCCGACGCGGCGCGGATGCTGGCCGATCTGGCGGGGAGCGGAGTCACCCATCTGGCCCTCGAGGCCTCGTCGCACGGCATCGACCAGCGCCGTCTGGACGGGGTGACCCTGCAGGCCGCGGCCTTCACCAATCTGAGTCAGGACCACCTCGACTACCACGGCGACATGGAGACCTATCGGGCGGCCAAGCTGCGGCTGTTCGAGACCCTGCTGCCGCGCGGCCGGACGGCGGTGCTGAACGCCGACTCCGACGCCTATTCCAGCTTCGCCGCCGCCTCGATCATGTCGGGCCTGGGCGTGATGGGCGTGGGCGAGCGGGGCCGGGACCTGTCGCTGATCGGCCGCCGGGCCGTGCCCGAGGGACAGCGGCTGACCATCGATGTGCGCGGTTCGCTGCATGAGGTGCTGCTGCCGCTGGCCGGCGCCTTCCAGGCCTCGAACGCCCTCGTCGCCGCCGGACTGTGCATCGCCGCCGGCGAGACGCCCGAGCGGGTGCTGGCCGGGCTGGAGAAGATCACGGGCGCCCAGGGGCGGCTGCAGCGGATTCCGGGCAGCGGTCGCGGCGAGGTCTATGTCGACTACGCCCATACCCCGGACGGACTGGAGACGGTGCTGAAGGCGCTGAGGCCGCATGCGACGGGGCGGCTGATCGTGGTGTTCGGCGCCGGCGGCGACCGCGACAAGGCCAAGCGGCCGATGATGGGCGAGATCGCCGGGCGGCTGGCCGACGTGGCCATCGTGACCGACGACAATCCCCGTTCGGAAGACCCCGCCGCCATCCGCAAGGCGGTGCGCGCCGCCTGTCCCGCCGCCCGCGAGATCGGCGACCGCCGCGCCGCCATCCGCGAGGCCATCGAAACGATGCGCGACGGAGATGTGGTGATCATCGCCGGAAAAGGGCATGAGCAGGGTCAGATCGTCGGCGGCGTCACCCACCCGTTCGACGACGCCACCGAAGCCGCCGAAGCCCTCCGTCTCCATGCCTGACACCCCACTCTGGACCTCCGCCGAGATTGTCGCCGCCACCGGTGGGACCCTGTCCGGCGCCGCCTTCACGACGACGGGCATCACCTACAACAGCCGCGAGATCGTCCCGGGCGATCTGTTCCTGGCGTTGAAGGGTGTGCGCGACGGCCATGATTTCGCCGCCGCCGCCTTCACCGCAGGCGCGGCCGGGGCGCTGGCCGAGCATGCGGTCGAGGGCGGGCCGTCCGTGATCGTGACCGACACCTTGCGCGGGCTGGAGGCCCTCGGCATGGCCGCGCGCGACCGGACGAAGGCCCGGCGCGGCGCCGTCACCGGCTCGGTCGGCAAGACCAGCGTGACCCAGGCGATCAAGGCCGGGCTGGATCTGGCCGGGCCGTCGCACGCCTCGATCAAGAGCTACAACAACCATATCGGCGTGCCCCTGACCCTGTCGCGGATGCCGCGCACGACCGAGCGCGCCGTGTTCGAGATCGGGATGAATGCGCCCGGCGAGATCGCGCCGCTGTCGAAGATGGTGCGGCCGCACGCGGCCTGCGTGACCACGGTCGGCCCGGTGCATATCGAGGCCTTCGCCGACGGGGAGGCCGGGGTGGCGGCGGAGAAGGCGTCCATTTTCGAGGGGCTGGCCGATGACGGCGTGGCCGTGTTCAACGCCGACGTGGCCTTCGCCAGCGTGCTGGACGCGGCCGCCCGCCGCGCGGGAGCCCGGATCGCGACCTTTGGCTCGGGGAAGGGCTGCGACGCCCGGCTGATTGATTTCCAGCCGAACGATGAGGGCGCCCGGGTCCGCGCCGAGTTGTTCGGCAAGACCATCGACTTCCCGCTGGCTCAGTCCGGCTTCCACTGGGGCCTGAACAGCCTGTGCGTCCTTTTGATGCTCGACGCGCTGGACGTGCCGCTCGACACCGGCCTGGCCGCGCTTTCGGAGTTCCAGCCGCTGGCGGGCCGGGGCCAGACCCTGATCGTGAACGCGCCGGGCGGCGCCTTCACCCTGATCGACGAGAGCTACAACGCCAATCCGCTGTCGATGGCCGCCGGCTTCCGCAGCCTCGGCGCGCGACCGTTGCCGGCCACCGGCGGCCGCCGGGTGGTGGTTCTGACCGACATGCTGGAGTTGGGCGACCAGTCGGAGGCCCTGCACGAGGGGCTGTCCGGACCGATCGACGCCGCCGGTCTCGATCTGGTCCACGCGGCCGGGCCGGAGATGAAACGCCTCTATGACGACCTGCCGGGCTCGCGTCAGGGCCTGTGGCGCGAGACCGCCGCGGAGCTGGCCGCCGAGGCCGCCATGCTGGTCGGCAAGGGGGACATCGTCATGGTCAAGGGTTCGAACGGATCGAAGGCGTCGCTGGTCGCCAAGGCTCTAGCTGCTCTGGGAGGGGCCGCCTGATGTTCTACTTGCTGTATCTCCACTACGCCGACTTCGCGCAGGACTATCCGCTCCTCAACCTGGTTCAGTACCAGACGGTGCGGGTGGCGCTGGCCATGGCCACGGCCATGATCGTCTCGGTCGCCATGGGCAGCCGGTTCATCGCCTGGATGCGGGTCAAACAGGGCAAGGGCCAGCCGATCCGGTCGGACGGGCCGATCTCGCACCTGTCCAAGGTCGGCACCCCGACCATGGGCGGGTTGATGATCCTGGCGGGCATCGCCGTGGCGGTCTTCCTGTGGGGCGACCTGACCAACCCCTACATCTGGATCGTCAGCCTGGTGACGGCGGCGTTCGGCGTGCTGGGCTTCATCGACGACTATTCAAAGGTGACCAAACAGTCCTCGGCGGGCCTGACGTCGAAGCAGAAGCTGCTGGCCCAGGTGGTCGTCTCGGTCATCGCCGGCGTTCTGACAGTCCTCTGGATGAAGGCCTCGCCGACTTCGCCCAACCTCGAGACCTCGATCGCCTTCCCCTTCTTCAAGGCCGTTCTGCTCAATGTGGGCTGGTTCTATGTCGCCTTCGCCGCCTTCACGATCGTCGGCTTCTCGAACGCGGTGAACCTGACCGACGGGCTCGACGGCCTCGCCATCGTGCCGGTGATGATGGCCTCGGCGGCCTTCGGCATCATCGCCTATCTGGCGGGCAATTTCATCTTCTCGAACTACCTCGGGATCCACCATGTGCCGGGCGCCGGCGAGCTGGCGATCTTCCTCGCGGCCATCATCGGCGGGGGCACGGGCTTCCTCTGGTACAACGCCCCGCCGGCCAAGATCTTCATGGGAGACACAGGTTCGCTGGCCCTCGGCGGCGCCCTGGGCGCCATCGCCGTGGCCACCAAGCACGAACTGGTGCTGGGCATCGTCGGCGGCCTGTTCGTCATCGAGGCCGCCTCGGTCATGATCCAGGTCGCCTATTTCAAGGCCACGAAGAAGCGCATCTTCCTGATGGCCCCGATCCACCACCATTTCGAGAAGATGGGCTGGCCGGAGTCGACGGTGGTGATCCGCTTCTGGATCGTCTCGGCCATGCTGGCGCTGATCGGGCTGGCGACGTTGAAGCTGCGGTGATGCCCCAGATTTCCGCTCATCCCCGCGAACGCGGGGACCCGGTCCTGTCCAGCCTGGCGCTGGCGCCAAGGGATTGCGGGCGGCGCGAACCTGAACGGGCTCATCTTCCAAAGAACTGGGTCCCCGCGTTCGCGGGGATGAGCGGATTTTTGAGATGATCCCGGTCCCCGGCTTTGAAGGGCGGCGCATCGCGGTCTTCGGCCTGGGACGGTCGGGACTGACGGCGGCGCGCGCGCTCAAGGCCGGTGGGGCCCTGCCGGTGCTGTGGGACGACAGCGTCTCCAGCCGGATGCAGGCGGAGGCTGAAGGGTTCGCGGTCGAGGACCTGACCGCCGCCGACTGGTCGGGGTTCGCGGCCCTGGTGCTGTCGCCGGGCGCGCCCCTGACCCATCCGAAGCCGCACTGGACCGTCGGCAAGGCGAAGGCGGCGGGCGTCGAGGTCATCGGCGACATCGAACTGTTCGCGCGGGCGATCGCGGCCCTGCCGGAAACGGAGCGGCCGAAGGTGGTGGCCATCACCGGCACCAACGGCAAGTCGACGACCACGGCCCTGCTCGGCTGGGTGCTGAAACAGGCGGGCCTGACGGTTCACGTCGGCGGAAACATCGGCATCGGCGTGCTGGCCCTGCCGGCGCCGACGCCGGACGCGGTCTATGTGATCGAGGTCTCGAGCTACCAGCTGGACCTGACGACGTCGTTCGCGCCGGACGTGGCGATCCTGACCAATATCAGCCCGGACCATCTGGACCGGCACGGCGGGATGGAGGGGTATGTCGCGGCGAAGGCGCGAATTTTCGCCCATGCGGGCCTGTCGCTGGTCGGGGTGGATGAGACCTGGGGGCAGGGGATCGCCTCGGCCCTGGCCGCGGAGGACCGAATCGGAACCCTCATCTCCGCTCATCCCGGCGAAAGCC
>CALRJO020000025.1:0-39674 GCA_943367565.1 Brevundimonas vancanneytii | reverse complement strand
TCCGGACGACGCCCGGGCGCCCGGTCCGGCGCGGCTGACGGCGGAACTGGTGCGTGGGCGGGGCGAGCGGCCCGGGGCATGGATGCTGGAGCAGGATGATGAGACGCATCGTCTCCGTCTGGCTGATCGACTGGCCGATAGCGGTCTGGCGGCGATCGGCCATGCGGGCGCGCCGTCCGGCCTCGCCGCCTGACCCCGCCCTCGATCCCCGGAACCCGTTCGCCCTGATCTTGAAGAACAGCCGGGGCGCGGCGGTGATTCACGCCCTCAATCCGGCCGCTCGCCGGACCGGCCTGCGCCGGGGGCAGACCCAAGCCGACGCCCGAGCCATGATCCCGCATCTGATCTGCAAGCCCGCCGACGTCGAGGCCGACGCCCGCGCCCTGACGGCGCTGGCCGTCTGGGCCGAGCGCTGGTCGCCGTCGGTCAGCCTCGATCCGGGAGGCGAGGGGCTGGAGGGGCTGTTTCTCGACGTCACCGGCGCGACCCATCTGTTCGGCGGCGAGGCGGCGTTGGCGGCGCAGATCCGCGACCGGCTGGCCGGGGCCGGAGCGCGGGCGCGTGTCGCCATGGCCCCGACGCCGGGCGCGGCCTGGGCCTTGGCCCGCTGGGGTGCGGCGGGAGACGGGGGCTGCATCGCCGACGAGGAGACGGCGCGGGACCTGCTGGCGCCCCTGCCGGTCGAAGCCCTGCGGATCGACGAGCGAACCCTGACGCAGGCGCGCCGGTTCGGGCTGAAGCGGATCGGCGACCTCTATCCCATGCCGCGCGCCGGGCTGGCGCGCCGGTTTCGCGACGGAGCGGGAGTGGGGCTGGTCCAGCGGCTGGATCAGGCGCTGGGGTTCGCGGGCGAGGCCCTGACCCTGGTGCGGCCGCCGCCGAAATACCGGGCGTGGCAGGCCTGGATGGAGCCGGTCGGCGATATCGAGGGGGTCGAGGCGCGGCTGGCGGAACTGGCGGCCGACCTGTCCGCGCCGCTGGTGCGCGACGGGCAGGGGGCGAAGGCCCTGACCCTGACCGGTTTCCGCTCGGACGGCGGGACCACCCGTCTGTCGGTGCGGATGGGCCGGCCGGGGCGGGACGCGGGCATCTGGCTGAGGCTGTTCCGCGAGGCGGGGCTGGGGCGGCTGGAGCTGGGCTTCGGCCTCGATGCCCTGATGCTGACCGCCGACGAGGTGGAGGTCATGACCGCGCGGCAGGGCGCGCTGGAAAGCGAGGCCGAGGCGAAACAGGCCGAGAGCCTGGCTGCCCTGATCGACCGGCTGACGGCGCGGCTGGGCGAGGACCGGGTGCTGACGGCCGAGGCGGTGGACAGCTGGGTCCCGGAACGGGCCGAGCGATGGCGGCCGGCGCTGGGGCGGCCTCTCGCGGCGCCGGGCGGGATGGACGGACGCCGCCCCATCCTGCTGCTCGACCCGCCCGAGCCGGTGGAGGCCATCGCCGAACTGCCCGACGGCGCTCCGGCCCGCTTCACCTGGCGACGGCTGTCGCGGCGGGTGACCCGCGCCGACGGCCCGGAGCGGCTGTCCCCCGAATGGTGGCGGCCCCGCCCCGACGACCGGCAGGCGCGCACCCGCGACTACTACCGCGTCGAGGACGACGCGGGCGGGCGCTACTGGCTGTTCCGCGAGGGCCTGTACGGACGGGAGTTTTCCGGCGGGGCGGAAGAACGCGCGCCGTCGTGGTGGATGCACGGAGTGCTGCCGTGACGGGCTGGGACGGCCAGTACGCCGAGCTCGGGGCCATGACCAATTTCAGCTTTCTGGAAGGGGCCTCGCATCCGGACGAGCTGATGCATCAGGCGAAATCGCTGGGGCTGGCCGCCGTGGGCGTGGCCGACCGCAATACGCTGGCCGGGATGGTGCGGGCCCTGATGGGGGCCGAGAAGGTCGACATCCCGCTGATCGTCGGGTCGCGGTTGAGGTTCACCGACGGGACGGAGCTGATCGTCTTTCCTCGGGACCGCGCCGCATACGGCCGGCTGTGCCGCCTGCTGTCGCTGGGCAAGAGCGAGGCGGTGCCCCAGCCGGGCGCTGACCCGGAGACGGAGCGGATCGAAAAGGCCGAGACGCGCCTGACCTTCGAACAGGCGGTCAGGCTGGGCGAAGGGATGATCGCCCTGGCGCCGGCCCCGGAGCGGCCCGACGCGGCGTTCGAGGCCCGGCTGGCGGCGTGGCGGCGGGCCTGGCCCGACGACCTGTATCTGGCGGTCGCCCCCCTCTGGCGCGGCGACGACCGCAAACGGCTGAACCGGCTGGCGGCCATGGCGCAGCGCACCGGCGCGCCCATGATCGCGACCAACGCCGTCCTGTATCACCACCCCGACCGGCGGATGCTGCAGGACGTCCTGACCTGCATCCGCGAGGGGACGACCATCGACAGGGCGGGGCGGCGGCTGCAGGCCAACGCCGAACGCCATCTGAAACCGCCAGGCCAGATGGCGCGCCTGTTCCGGGGGCATGAGGCGGCGCTGGCGCGGACCATGGCGGTGGCGCGGGCCTGCGGCTTCTCGCTGCGGGAGCTTGAATACAGATATCCGGATGAACCCGTGCCGTCCGGTTGGACGGCGCAGCGGCGGCTGATCCGGCTGACCTTCAAGGGCGCGCGGGACAAGTGGCCCGACGGGGTCGACCCGAAAATCCGGCAGACGATCGTCAAGGAACTGAAGCTCATCAAGCTTCTGAAATATCCCAACTACTTTCTGACCGTGCACGACATCGTCGATTGGGCGCGGACGCGGGAGAAGCCGATCCTCTGCCAGGGGCGGGGCTCGGCCGCCAACTCGGTGGTCTGTTTCTGCCTCGGCGTCACCAATGTGAATCCCGCCGAGCAGGATGTGCTGATCGAACGCTTCATCTCGGCCGACCGGGACGAGCCGCCCGACATCGACGTCGATTTCGAGCATGAGCGGCGCGAGGAGGTGATGCAGTACATCTATCGCCGCTATGGCCGCGACCGGGCGGCGATCGTGGCGACGATCATCCACTACCGGCCCCGTTCGGCGATCCGGGATGTCGGCAAGGCCCTGGGCCTGACCGAGGACGTGACGGCGCGGATGGCCGACACGGTCTGGGGCTCCTGGGGCGACAGCGTGAAGGACGAGCATGTCGACCGGACCGGCCTGAGCCGGGACGACACGCGCATGCGGCTGGCGCTTGAGCTGACGGCCGAACTGATCAAATTCCCGCGCCATCTCAGCCAGCACGTCGGCGGCTATGTGCTGAGCCAGACCCCGCTGCTGGAGATCGTGCCGATCGGCAACGCCGCCATGCCGGACCGCACCTTCATCGAATGGGACAAGGACGACATCGACTTCCTGCGGCTGATGAAGGTCGATGTGCTGGCGCTGGGCATGCTGACCGCCCTGAGGCGCGGCTTCGACCTGATCGCGGAGCACCATGGGCGCCGGTTCGAACTGCACACGGTGCCGCCGGAGGACCCGGCGGTCTATGACATGCTGTGCAAGGCGGACTCCCTCGGGGTCTTCCAGGTCGAGAGCCGGGCCCAGATGTCAATGCTGCCCCGGCTTCAACCGCGGGTCTTCTACGATCTGGTGGTGGAGGTGGCGATCGTGCGGCCGGGCCCCATCCAGGGCGGGATGGTGCATCCCTATCTGAAGCGGCGGGCGGAACGGCGCGAGGCGGAGCGGCTGGGCCGGCCCTTCGTGATCGACTTCCCCCATCCGCATCCCGACCATGGCGACCGGGACGAGCTGAGGCGGGTGCTGCACAAGACGCTGGGCGTGCCCCTGTTCCAGGAACAGGCGATGCGGATCGCCATGGAGGCGGCGAAATACTCCCCCGCCGAGGCCAACAGCCTGAGGCGGGCCATGGCCACCTTCCGCCACATGGGCACCATCGGCGAGCACGAGGCGCGGTTCACCAGCCGGATGATCGAGCGCGGCTACGACCCCGACTTCGCCCGCGGCTGTTTCGACCAGATCAAGGGGTTCGGGGAATACGGCTTCCCGGAAAGCCACGCCTGTTCCTTCGCCCACCTCGTCTACATCTCGTCCTGGATGAAGCGCTGGTATCCGGAGGTGTTCACCGCCGCCCTGCTCAACAGCCAGCCGATGGGATTCTATGCGCCGGCCCAGCTGGTGCGGGACGCCATCGAGCATGGGGTCGAGGCGCGGCATCCGGACGTCAACGCCAGCGACTGGGATGCGACCCTGGAGCGGCGCGAAGGGCGGGAGCAACGCGCCCTTCGTCTCGGCCTGCGGTCCATCGACGGGTTCAAGAAGGTCTGGGCCGAGTCGATCATGGCGGCGCGGGCGGACGGTCCCTTCATTGATCTCGACGACCTGCGCCGCCGCGCCGCCTTGCCGCCGTCGGCGCTGGACCGGCTGGCCGAGGCGGACGCATACGGCTCGCTGGACCTGACACGGCGGCAGGGGGTGTGGGCGGCCAAGGGCGCGGCGCCGGCGTCGTCCGCGCCGCTGTTCGAGGCCATGGGGCTGAACGAGGCCGACGGCCGACCGCCCGAGGCCCTGCCGGTTCTGGCGCCGTCCGAGGAGGTGGTCGGCGACTACCAGACCATCCGCCTGTCGCTGAAGGGCCATCCGGTCAGCTTCCTGCGTGAGCGGTTGACGCGGGCGGGGGCGCTGACGGCGAGGGATTATCCGGCGCGGCCCAACGGCCGGACCGTGGCGGTCGGCGGGGTGGTGCTGGTGCGCCAGCGGCCCGGCACGGCCAAGGGCGTCTGTTTCATGACCATCGAGGACGAGACCGGCGTCGCCAATCTGGTCATCTGGCCCGACGTCTTCGAACGCTTCCGCCCCGTCGCCATGGGCGCCCGCATGGTGCTGGCGCGGGGCAAGGTGCAGACGGCCGAGGGCGTGACCCATCTGGTCGTCGAGCATCTGGAGGACTGGACCCCGATGCTGGGCGACCTGACGCCGGACAGCGCCCCGGGATCAGGCCACGCGCCGGCGCGCGGGCGGCATCCGAGGGATGTGCGGGTGCTGCCGGGCTCGCGGGATTTTCATTGAAGGTGCTGGGGCCCTTGTCATCCCGGCCGCAGCGAAGCGACGAGCCGGGACGGCACGGGCTTTCCATCTGTCCCTTCCGGACAGCCCGCAGGGCTGAGCCGGGAAAAGGGTGGGCGCCGCGCCCGGCCTGACCCGTCTCCCGGCTCGCTGCTGACGCAGCGTCCGGGAGGATGAAGTTGGTGAGCGGGCGCGTCCCGGATCACCGCTTCGCTGCGGCCGGGATGACAAGGTGTTTCGTCGGTTGAAGGTGGCGTTGTGCCCCTCAGGGCTCCGTTGCAGTCATCTGCCGTAGACATCATACTCGGCCATGACCGAACTCAACGATACCAACGACGCTTGGCAAAGCCGCTTCCACGATGTCGTTTGGAGGTTTGGCGAAGACCTCTCAGCCCTACATCGCGACAACCCATGGCCAGATCATCCCCTGCTTCCGCAGGCGATGAACTTCCTCATGACCGAGCTCTGGGATCGAGGATTCAGCCAGTCCGAAATTCGTAAAGCGTTCGATGCCGCGATTGCCGACATGCCTCGATATGCAGCGGGCGAAGAACGCCGGTCATAGGCGACGCCGCTTCCCTACCCCCGCCGCTGAAATCGCCACTTCCACACGCGGTACCCCACGATCGGCGCAAATCCGCACACCAGGGCGGCGATCAGCACCGTCCAGAAGCCGCCGCCGAGACCGTATTCGCCGACCGCCGCCCCGACCCCGGCCGCGAGAACCGGCCCCAGCCAGGGCAGCCACGAGGGGGGCTTAGGCATCCACCTTGATGACGCCGCGCCGGATCTGGTCCAGCTCGATGGAGTCGAACAGGGCCTGGAAATTGCCCTCGCCGAACGCCTGGTTGCCCTTGCGCTGGATGATCTCGAAGAAGATCGGGCCGAAGGTGTCCTGGGTGAAGATCTGCAGCAGCAGGCCGTCCTCGTCCGAGCCGTCGATCAGGATGCGGTTCAGCCGCATGCGGGCCACGTCCTCGCCGTGGTTGGGCAGGCGTTTGTCGATCAGGTCGAAATAGGTCTCGATCGTATCCTGGAAGGGAATGCCGCGACGCTTCATCTCTTCGACGGTCTCGAAGATGTTGTCGGTGGCCAGGGCGATGTGCTGGATGCCCTCGCCGTTGTAGCGGCGCAGGAACTCCTCGATCTGGGAGTTGTCGTCCTGGCTCTCGTTCAGGGGGATGCGGATGGCGCGGTCGGGCGCGATCATGGCCTGGGACAGCAGGCCGGTCGCCTTGCCCTTGATGTTGAAGTACTTTTGCTCTTCGAAATTGAAGACGTCGCCGTAGAAGCCCGACCAGGTGCGCATCTGGCCGCGGCGCACGTTGTGGGTCAGGTGGTCGAGGCTGAACAGGCCGACGCTGTTCTTGCGCTCGGCCTCCTCCCAGCCCTCGATCTCGTCCCAGCCGTCGTAGAGCGAGCCGGCCTCGCCATAGGCGTCGACGATATAGAGCAGCGAGCCGCCGATGCCCTGCAGCACATAGGGATAGCCGCCGGCCAGGGCGCCGCCGTCATGGCGTTCGGCCGGTTTGGCGCCGCGCGACACGGCGCCCTCGAAGGCCGACTTCGCATCGCGGACGCGGAAGGCCATGCCGTTGGCCGAGGGTCCGTGTTCGGTCGCGAAGTCGGCGGCCTGACCCCTGGGCGTGCGGTGGACCAGCATGGTGATGTCGCCCTGCTTCAGACGGACCACGTCATTGGCCGGGTTCACATGGGTCTGGGTGAAGCCCATCAGCTCCAGCCGGGCGACCATGGCCGCCGGATCGGGGCCAGTGAACTCCACGAACTCGAAGCCGTCCACGCCGAGCGGGTTTTCCTTGTCGAGGCGGGCGGCCGCGTCGGTCTGGGGCGCGTCGTGCATGGGGGCGTCTCCTTGAGAGGGCGTTCGGCGTTGGCCGCCGTTGTGGCGCGGAACCTAGTGGCCGGAAGGGCGGAAGCCAAGGCTGGGGGAAGTCACAGAGAGGGGAGCGGGTCGGAGAGCCGTGGGTTCATCACAAAGGGCACGAAGAAGGGCACGAAGGACACGAAGGGGCCTGAGCGCATCTCCGTTGAGGGTTCCGCTGGTCCAGGAGTCCATATCGGGCCTTCGGCCCAAGAGAATCACCATCGGTGAAGGCTGATCACGCGGGTTGACGGAAGCTCGCTCCCTTCGTGTCCTTCGTGCCCTTCTTCGTGTCCTTCGTGATGAACCGACCGGCGGCGGCTCAGGCGGCGGGCCGACCCACCACCGCATCGACTGAATTGGTCGTCACCGGGTGATAGCCGGGCCGCGCGCGGGCGTAGAGCGGCGTGGCGATGGCTCGCCCCCAGTCGCCCTCGGCCCACAGGCTGGTGAACAGCGGCAGGACGAATTTGCGCCGGCCCATGGTGGTCAGGAAACGCTCCAGCGTCGGCACGGCGGGCTGGTAGCGGTGCTGGACCGCGATCTGCAGCCAGGCGAAGACCACCTCGGCATTGCCTTCTTCACGCAGCTTCAGCGTCGCTTCCAGATCGGCCAGCTGCGCCGGGGTCAGCCAGTCGGCGGTCCCGGCGCGGTTCGCCGGACGCCAGGCGAGGAAGCGCTGCCGCTCCTGGGTCGACCAGCCGGCCCAGGAAATGGCCGAGGCCGGCCCGCCGGCGTGGAAGGCCCGGGCGGCGTCGTCGACGGGCGCGAAGGCGTTGGACACGGGCGGCTGCCAGTTCGACGGCATGCCGGGCTGGTAGATCCAGGCGTCCATCATCAGCTGGTCCTCAAGGGCCCGCGTGGTGACGAGGTGGGCGCGGATGTCCTCGAGGAACAGCTCGGTGGTCATCGGACGGAAGGCGTTGCGTTCGAAATAGCCCTTCAACCAGGCGTCGAACCGCTCGCGGCCGACGGTGCGCTCGATGGTGTGCAGGAAGGCGGCGCCCTTCTCATAGGCGACGTCGGTCAGGCCCTCGTCGGGATCGCGCCCGGCGAGGTCGAGCTTCAGCCGCGTGTCGGCGGCGGGCAGGTCGGCCAGCGTCGACTGGAGATCGCCCCAGCCCAGTGACTGCAGCATCAGGGCGCGGTCGCGGCCGTAGACGGCCTCCATGATCCGGTTTTCGAAATAGACGGTGAAGCCCTCGTTGAGCCAGAAGTCGTCCCACGTCGCGTTGGTCACCAGATTGCCGGACCAGCTGTGCGCCAGCTCATGCGCCACCAGCGACACCAGCGACTGGTCGCCGGCGATGATGGTCGGGGTGGCGAAGGTCAGGCGCGGATTCTCCATACCGCCGAACGGGAAGCTGGGCGGCAGGATCAGCAGATCGTAGCGGCCCCAGAGGTAGGGGCCGTACAGGGCCTCGGCGGCGTCGACCATCTCGGCCGTCGGGACCATCTCGGCGTGGGCGGCGGCCAGCATCGAGGGCTCGGTCCAGACCCCGGTGCGCTCGTCGATGGCCCGGAAGGCCACATCGCCGACGCCGATGGCGATCAGATAGGGCGGCACCGGATTGGGTTCGCGGAAGCGCCAGGCGGTCTGACCGGGGCCGGCCTGTTCGCCGCGCGGGGTCAGGCCCTCGGCGCTCATCACCACCTTGAGCGCGGACGGGGCGGCGATGCGGGCGTCCCAGGTCTGGCGAATGCCGGGGCTGTCCTGGGTCGGGATCCAGGTGCGGGTCAGGATCGCCTGGCCCTGGCTGAACATATAGGGCTGCTCGCCGCCCGCCGTCTGGGCCGGGGTCAGCCATTGCAGGGCCGCGGCGTCGGGGCGGGTGGCGTAGCGGATGACGATGCGACGCCGCTCTCCCGCCGTGAAGGCCGGGAAACGGACGGTCAGCGGCTGACCGAGGATGGGGTCATTGTCGCCGGTCTGGAACTGGAGCGGGGCGCCGGCGGCGTCGCGCACATCGCGGATATCGAGGTTGCGGACGTCGAGGATGATTTCGTCGGCGCCCGGCTCGGCGGTGATGTCGAGCGCGGCCGTCCCCGACAGGGTCCCGGTCGTGAAGTCGGTGGTCAGGTCCAGGGCGACGTGTTTGACCCGCGCGATCTCCGGCCGTGCGTGGGAGTGGACGTCGCGCACATACTGGACCGGCGCGGTCGCCGAGACCGGGACCGGCGGCATGTCCGACCCCGGGCCGAAGCCCGGCATCATGGCGCAGCCGCCCAGGGCGGCGGCGAGCGCGATCGTGGAGACCAGTCCAAGCTTGCGGATCATTGAAAGTCCTTGACCAAATTGGCCCGGCCGGCCTGTTCGGCCGGTGCGGCGGGCGCGTTTCCTGCGGGGACAACGCCCCGGCGGGCCAAAAAGATCAAGTGGGGGCCAGGACCGGCGGCAGGTTCCGCGCCTTGAACAGCCGCCCGCGCTCGGCGACCAGAACGCAGACCAGCGCCATGACGCCCAGAGCGACGAAGCCGACCGTCATCGGCGCGGCCGAGCCGTTGAACTGCTGCCCGATCAGGAATCCCAGCGACGCCCCGACGGTGGTGGAGATGAAGCCCTGGGCCGAGGAGGCCGTGCCCGCGATATGGCCCATCGGCTCCATCGCCATGGCCCCGAAATTGCCGGCGATGAAGCCGAAGCAGAACATGGTCAGGGCCTGGAGGATCGAGAAGGTCCAGATCGTCTCATGGCCCGTCAGGGCCACCGCCGCGTGGATCGCCGACATGGCGATGAATCCCAGCAGGGCGGTATGGGAGATCAGCCGCGACCCCAGCCGCTCGACCAGCCGGGCGTTCAGCAGCGACGCCACGGCGATGCCGCCGGCGATGGCGGCGAAGACGAGGGTGAACAGACCGGGCTCGTTGAAGACGTCGAAGAAGATCTGCTGGCTGGAGTTGAGGAAGCCGAACAGGGCCCCGGTGATGCAGGTCATGGCCAGGGTGTAGCCGATCGCCTGGCGCTGGGTGACGGCCTCGCGGAAGGCCGAGGCGATGCGGCCGACCCGGATCGGCATCCGGTTTTCGACATGCAGGGTTTCAGGCAGGCGAAGGGCGGCCCAGACCAGGAAGGCCGAGCCGGCGACGGCGAGCACGCCGAATATCCACGGCCAGGGCGCCACGGTCAGGATCAACTGACCCAGGGCCGGGGCCAGGATGGGCACGCCGAGGAAGACCAGAAAGCTCAGCGACATGACCCGCGCCATGGTCCGGCCGCTGTAGCGGTCGCGCACGATCGAAACCGCCAGCACCCGCAGGGCCGCGGCTCCCAGGCCGGTGGCGACGCGGGCGGCGATCAGCAACTCGAATGTCGGGGCGAAGGCGGCCAGGGTGCTGAACAGCACATAGAGGGACAGGCCGGCCATCAGCACGGGCTTGCGGCCATAGCGGTCGGCCAGCGGGCCATAGATCAGCTGCGCTCCGCCGAAGCCGAGCAGATAGGCGGTGATGACCCACTGGCGGCTGTTCTCGGTCACCACGCCGAGGGCGTCGCCGATGGCCGGCAGCGCCGGCAGCATCATGTCGATGGCCAGGGCGTTCAGCGCCATCATCATGGCGATCAGGGCCACGAATTCGGGAAAGCCCGGGCCCTTGAAAGCGGGCGGCGCGGGCTCGGCGGCGGGAGAGGTCATCGGGAGCAGATGGGGCGACGGACCGGCGGCGCAACCGCGCGGACGCGGAATGGAACTCAGTCCGGGTGATTTTTTCCGGTCGGCCGGAGTGCGGCTTCCCCGGCCGGAAACCAATGGGTGGTGCGGTTGGCGAACCAGACGAGCGACAGCATCACCGGCACTTCGACCAGCACGCCTACCACCGTGACCAGGGCCGCGATCGAGTTGAGGCCGAACAGTCCGATGGCCACGGCGACGGCCAGTTCGAAGAAATTCGAGGTGCCGATCATGGCGCAGGGGGCGGCGATGTTATGCGGCACGCGCCACGCCTTCGCCGCCCAATAGGCCGCGGCGAAGATGCCGTAGGACTGGATCAGCAGGGGGATGGCGATCATCCCGATGACGAGGGGCCGGGACAGGATCACCTCGCCCTGGAATCCGAACAGCAGCACCACGGTCGCCAGCAGGCCGAGGATGGACAGGGGTTTGATCCGCGACGTGAAGGCTCCCACCGCCGCCTCGGCCGCCGCGGGACCGGCGGTCCGCCGCGTCATCAGCATCCGCGTCGCCACGCCCGCCGCCAGCGGGATGACGACATAGAGGACGACCGACAGGACCAGCGTCTCCCACGGCACGGTGATGTCGGTGACGCCCAGCAGCAGGGCGACGATCGGCGCATAGGCGAAGACCATGATGGCGTCGTTCAGCGACACCTGCGCCAGGGTGTAGTTCGGATCGCCCTTCGTCATCTGGGACCAGACGAAGACCATGGCGGTGCAGGGCGCCGCGCCCAGCAGGATCAGGCCCGCGATATACTGACCCGCCGTGCCCGGCTCGATGAAGGGGGCGAAGACCCATTCGAAGAACAGCACGCCGAGTGCGGCCATGGTGAAGGGCTTGATCAGCCAGTTCACCACCAGGGTGATGATCATGCCCTTGGGCCGCTGGTGCACCCGGGCGAGGCTGGTGAAGTCCACCGCCACCATCATCGGATAGACCATGAACCAGATCAGGACCGCGACGACGAAATTGACCGAGCCGTATTCCAGCCCGGCGAGATAGCCGACGACCCCCGGCGCGATCTGGCCCAGCACGAGACCGGCGAGGATCGCCAGGGCGACCCAGATCGACAGATAGCGTTCAAAGGCCGACATGGGCGACGTCTTCCTCTCGGGTCCGGCGGGGACGGTCCGTGCCGCCTGACGAAGAGCAGTCCCGCCCTTGAGACGCAAGTTAATTCCATTATACTGGAAATATGGAATCCGAATTCGCCATGCTTTCGCTCGCGGCGCTTGCCCAGACCACCCGGCTGGAGACCTTCCGCCTGCTGGTGCGGCACGAGCCTGAGGGGCTGGCCGCCGGCGAGATCGCCGCCGCGCTGGCCGTGCCCGCCAACACCATGTCCGCCCATCTCGGGGTGTTGTCGCGGGCGGGCCTGATCACCGCCGAGCGGCGCAGCCGCTCGATCATCTACCGCGCCGATTTCGACCGGCTGCGCGACCTGGTGCAGTTCCTGCTGAACGATTGCTGCCAGGGCCGCGCCGGCCTGTGCGAGCCCCTGATCGCCCAACTCTCACCCTGTCGCGCCTGAGGCCCCCATGGACATCGTCATCTACCACAATCCCGCCTGCGGGACGTCGCGCAACACCCTGGCCCTGATCCGGCACGTCGGGATCGAACCGCGGGTGATCGAATATCTGAAGACCCCGCCCGGCCGCGCCGAGGTCCGGGATCTGGCGACCCGCGCCGGCGTGCCGCTGCGCGCGCTGCTGCGCGAGAAGGGGACGCCCTTCGCCGAACTGGGGCTGGACGATCCTGCGCTGGACGACGAGCGGCTGCTGGACGCGATCGAGGCCCACCCCGTCCTGCTCAACCGTCCGATCGTCGTCTCGCCGAAGGGCGCGCGCCTGTGCCGGCCCTCGGAGGCGGTGCTCGACCTGTTGCCGGAGGAGGGGCTGAAGCCCTTCGTCAAGGAAGACGGCGAGGTGGTCATCGACCCCGATGGCCGGAGGTTGCGCTGATGGCCGACGCCCCGGCCGGCGGCCGCCTGCGCGACCTGCCGGACCCCGACCATCTTCCGGCGCTCGACCCGGCCTACCTTCGCCGCCTTCCAGCGACGGGACTGGGCCCGACCGATCCGCCGCCGCGCATCCTGTTGCTCTACGGCTCGCTGCGGGAGCGGTCTTATTCGCGCCTCTGCGTCGAGGAGGCGGCGCGGCTGCTGCGGCTGATGGGCTGCGAGACCCGCATCTTCGACCCGCGCGACCTGCCGCTGACCGACTTCCACGCCGCCGACGATCACCCGGCGGTGCATGAGCTGCGCGAACACGCCATGTGGAGCGAGGGCATGGTCTGGTGCAGCCCGGAGCGGCACGGCCAGGTCTCCGGGATCATGAAGCTGCAGATCGACCATCTTCCGCTCAGCTTCGGCGGGCGGCGCCCCACCCAGGGACGGACCTTGGCGGTGATGCAGGTCTCGGGCGGGTCGCAGAGCTTCAATGCGGTGAACACCCTGCGCCTGCTCGGCCGCTGGATGCGGATGTTCACCATCCCCAACCAGTCCAGCGTGGCCAAGGCCTGGGGCGAGTTCGACGACGACGGCCGGATGAAACCGTCCAGCTATTACGACCGGATCGTCGATGTGATGGAGGAGCTGGTGCGTTTCACCGTCCTGCTGCGACCCCATGCGGTCCAGTTGGTCGATCGCTATTCGGAGCGCAAATCCGCCCGCGCGCCCGTCGACGCCGCGACGGATCTGTCCGCCATCGCCATCCGGCGCGCTGCCGGCTGATCCGGGGCGCCGCCTGTATGTAATGGTGCGGGCGGTCGGGCTCGAACCGACACTCCTTTCGGAACCGGATTTTGAGTCAGATCCAGGTTATACTAAGTATCAGTAACAGAAGGCTTTTATCGGACCATAAAGAATTATGTGCTAACCAATGCGCTAGGGAGATGGTCAACCTCCATATGGTCGGCAAACCGGACATCAAGCGGACATTTATCCGGACATCGAAGCGGCTCCTGCCTAGGCTTCATAATCCAGAAAATCGGTGATACGACTGGATTTCTAGCCTTAAGGAAACCGGACATGGAAACGGACATTCAGCCGGACAAAAAGGCGATTCGCGACGATGGCGAGACCGTGAGCGTCATGGAACCTACCCAACTTGGGGAAGGGTTCAAGGGGCGCGAGGAGGCGACGGAACTCGCTTTTGAACTCGCAAAACGGTCAGCGGGTTTCAAGCGCAGCCTTCCCGCCCCGATCTTCGTGTCCCTAGCGACCCTCGTCAGGGCGATGAACTGCTATTACAGCAACCTGATCGAGGGCCATAACACCCACCCGGTCGATATCGAACGTGCGCTCAACGACGACTACAGCGCCGACGCCGAAAAGCGTGACCTCCAGCTTGAAGCCAGGGCCCACATCGAGGTCCAGCGCTGGATCGACGAAGGCGGTCTGCGGGGCCGTGCCGCCGCCATCGAAGGCATCCGGGAGACCCACGACCGCTTCTATACCGCCATGCCGGAAGAGTTGCGCTGGGCGGAATATCCCGACGGACGTCGCGTGCCGGTGGTTCCGGGTGAATATCGGGAACTGGACGTTCAGGTCGGCCGGCACCGAGCCATAAGCCCGGGCGCGGTGCCGCGCTTCATGGATCGGTTCCAGGCCGTCTATGCCCGCCTCGGCGCGAACGAGACGACGGTGGCCACAGCCGCCGCTCACCATCGGCTCGCGTGGATTCACCCCTTCATGGACGGCAACGGGCGCGTCGGGCGGCTCATGTCGCATGCCCTGTTGCTTGAGTCCGTCGACTCCGGCGCCGTGTGGTCGGTCTCCCGGGGGCTCGCGCGAAACGTCGAGGCCTACAAGGCCCACCTAGCCAGCTGTGATCAGCCGCGCCGGGGCGACCTCGACGGGCGCGGCGCGCTCAGCCACGCAGCCCTCGCATCCTTCACCGTGTTCTTCCTGAAGACTTGCATCGACCAGGTCGACTTCATGGAAGGGCTCATCGAACCCGAGCGTCTTCGCAAACGGATCGAGATCTGGATCGAGGAGGAAGCCAAATTGGGCAACCTTAATCCCAAGGTGGGTGCCATCGTCAGCGCCATCCTCTATCGCGGTGAACTCCCGCGCGGCGAGGTGTCGGGCATCCTGGGCGGCATGACCGACCGGCACAGCCGGCGTCTGTTGGAGCCCCTGACCAAGTCCGGCGTCCTGCTGGCCGAAAGCAGCCGCGCCCCGCTTCGCCTCGGCTTTCCCGCCGCCCTGGCCGGGCGCTGGATGCCCGGCCTATTTCCGGAGCAGGCCTAGCCCTGCTTCGATCAGCGGAAGTCTGAGAAGGTCAAGCTAGAACAACGACAGTTGTCGGCTGTTTTGTTCGTAGGCCAGCCATTCGAGGGACTGCCCCATGGCGCGGAGCCAAGCCTCCACATAGGCAACAGGGCCGCCTGCCGCATCAACATCGATGGCGTGGAGGAACTGCGAGCGGTAGCCGGTTTCAGTGATCGGCAGAGGCGCGCGCTTCGGCTGGAGGGTGGTGACGGTAAGATGCGACGCCGCCAGATCGTGCTCCCGCACGATGCTGAGCCAGTCGCGCTCAAAGGTGATCTCGAAGTCCACGCCCCGCCAATGCAGGGCGTGAACCTCGATGCTGCGCTCGGCGGTCATCCCGCCACCGACCGTTCGGTGATGGCGCGCATCACGATGCGACCCGAAAGCGGCATGGCTTCGCAGTTGATGCTAAAGCCTTGGCCATCCTTGTTCGGCCAAGCTGCACCGATGGGGGTCCAGATCGAGTTTTCGCCGTCGCCGACGACACGGAAGAGGCGGTGGGTCGGCTTGCGGCCGAGAGGAAGAGATTGGGTGGTCATGGCGATCTCCTTCTGGATGCCGCGGACCATTCCGCGGCTTCATGGGGAAAGGCCGGCGCGGGCCGTGAAGCCCGCGATCAAACCCCGCGAAGCGCCCGTCAGGGAACGGAGCTGCACGGAGCCGCAGGCGAAGGAAGCGAGTTGGGTTGAATGCGGGCTGGCCTGTGCCAGACGTACATCCCCGAAGCCGTAACGGTCTTGCGAAAGCTTGAGGTGCTGTGACCTTACGCTTGGTCTTCGTGGCTGTTGTGCAGGGCAGATTTCCGAACTCAGTCGTCATCGGGAAACGATCGACGGGCCAGATTTCCGCAGGCGCGAGGAAGCCATGCTTTCAGCGGCTTCGTTCTCCATCATCGCCGAGGTCGCGCGCTCGCTCGCCCGTTTTGGGCGACCGTTTAGGACTGAGGCCATTGGGCTCCCGGCTAAGGAAGCGGCCTTGCCTGTCGTGAAATGATCGATCGACAACGCCCCCGTGTCGTTCAGCAAAGTCCGTCAGGTAATCCAACGTGACGTCCTTTGCCCCGTCTCGTCCGAGGGATGCTGTGAGCAGCGCGCGAGTCGAGAAGGCGTCGCGGCCGTAGTGTAAGAACACACCGCTCCGGTGACGTGTCATCGCCACGTTGGCGGCTTGCCTGTCCATATGAGAGGTCGCCAGGACGTGAGCGCTATCGACTGTGACGCCCTGGGATTTGTGGATCGTGGCTGCGTATCCGTGGTCAACGTCCGGATAGAACTTCGGATCGAAGGAGACTTTCGCTCCACGGTCCAGTCGAACGGTCATACTGTTCGGGCCAGCCGCTTCGACCTCGCCCAAAGAACCGTTCTTCACTCCAATCGATCGATCGTTCCGCAGGAACATGATGCGGTCGCCCGTGGCGAACTGCTTTACGCCTCGGGTGGTCACGATCTGCCGGTCCTTACCGAGCGCCCCTGCCCTGCGCAGACTTTCCCTCGCAAGGGTGTTCAACTCCGCGACATCACGTCGAGTGTAAGCCAGCATGATCTGGCTGGCTTCTGGATGCCTGTCGCGGATCCGAGACCATTCCGACACGACAGCGACCCGAGCATCAGCGTGAGTTGCATGATCACGGACGAAGCCGGCAGCGCTGTAACGATCGATTGCTTGTTCGGTGCGGCCGGTCGCCAACTCTCGTGTCGCCTGGCGCTGCCACTCCGCGTGCTGACGGCGAACCTCCGTGATCTCGACCGCGCCGTGGCGCGCAGAGAGCGCCCGAAACGCAGAACCCGCTTCGATCGCCTGAAGCTGCTCCGGATCACCAACCATGACGACTTTCGCTCCGGCGGACTCCGCTTGGCTTACGATCCTCTGCATCTGTCGCGAGCCGACGAGACCAGCTTCATCGATCACCAAGACATCATTGGAGGTAAGGTGTTCTCGGCCCTGAACCCAAGCATGCTCCAAGCTCGCCAACGTCCGGGAATTAATGCCTGAACCACCCTCTAGATTTTCGGCGGCGATGCCAGACAGGGCGGCACCCCTAACGTGGAGGCCTTCGGCTTCCCACGCTTGCTTGGCGGCACCGAGCATGGCGCTCTTACCGCTACCGGCGTAGCCCACGACCAAGGCAAGATCCCCGCCACGAGTAACACTCTCCAACGCGTCCCGCTGTTCGCCTGAAATGTTCAGACCGCGCGCCTTCGCTTGTTCGATCGCCTGCTCGACGCGCTGACCAGAGATCTCGTGGCTAAAGGTCTCGCTCATTCGAGAGGCGGACCGCTCCAGCTTCTGCTCGACAGCCAACATGTCTCGGCTGGTGAACCGGTCACGCCCGTGTCCGTCTTTGCCGAGGGCGACCAAATCCGCCGACAGCGAGATCGCGCTCATCACCTTGTCGAACTGCTCCTTTCCGTCTGAATGTCGGTGAGCAAACCGAGCCAGGTCATGGCGGGTAAAAGTCGATTGCTGATGGGTGATGGCATCCAACGCGATGTGGGGGTTGCCGGCGATGAGCTCGCCATTCCGGCGAGCGATCGCGCGGTGATCTGCCGCGCGTTCGGCCGCCTCGCCTCGGTCCTCTCTCCGCGCACCTGCTGGCCCGATCTTGTCTTGGGGCTCCAGTTCTATGCCTCGCTCCACGAACGAGCGGTGATCGATCCGGGCGTCGATATCCAGTCGAGCAAGGTGTTCGTTCGCGTGCTCCGCCCAGGCTTCGCGCCAATGCGTAAGCAGCTCCACGCCGTTCCAGTCTCGGACCTTTGCCCCGAACCCTCGGTCTCGCGCCTCGCGCATCGTGAGCATCACGTGAGCGTGGGGTTTGGGCGAACCGTCCTTGGCGGTATCCCAGTGAACGTTGAGGTCGGCCACCATACCCCGGTCGACGAACTCCTTCTGCACGAAGGATCTGGCCAGTTCGATCCCGTCTTTGCGGCTCATCTCACGTGGAATGGAAAACTCCACCTCCCTCGCGAGCTGCGCGTCCTTTCGCTTCTCGCCAGCCTCGACTTCATTCCAAAGCGTGGTTCGATCTTGCCAGCGCTCAGGAGTTTGCTTTGGTGCGAGAATCTCTGAATGAATGACGCCCGCCTTGTTGCTGAAGTCATGCGATCGATCCAGCCGTTCGTCATGAAGGCGAGACGCGGATCGATAGGCGGCAGCCGCCACGGCGCTCGAACCGTTGGCCCGAGAGATCACTTTCGCAGAGAAGTGATAGATCGCCATCGGCGTTCCTCATCCCCAGCAGCACGTCGGCACGACGTATAAGCGCGCACTCCCAAAACTATTTGGTCGTGAGGTAGTTCCTTCGCCTAGGTTGAAGTCGGTAGCGAAAAGCGCCCTCATAGGGTATGTTCCTGCTCGACCGCGACGCTCTTTGATGGAGTAATAGCGTGCGCAAACCCCGGGATATCGACGCCGAACTTCGAGCGCTGGCCGACAAGGCAAAAGGCCTCAAGGCGCGCAAGATCAGCCAACTCGGGGAGCTGGTCGCGGCGACTGGAGCGGACAGTCTTGAAGTCGAAGTGTTGGCGGGTGCGCTTATAGCGGCCGTCGAAACGAGCGGTGACAACGACGCGACGGACAGTTGGCGTCAGCGTGGGGCTGCCTTCTTTTTTCGCCAGGGCCGCACTCAGAAAGCGCCTTCGAGTGGCCGCCTCCATGTTGCGTCGAGCGTCGGGAGCGATGCGCCGGGCTGAGGCTATTCGGGCTCGGCAGGATACGAGGACTTGGGTCGTGAAACGTCGCGAGCGTACTCGCCATCTCATCGAACTTGGCGGCTTGGTTCAGAAAGCCAATTTGGTCGAATTGATGAAGGATGACCGTGCCGTTCTGCTGGGGGCCTTCCTTAGCTTGGCCGATCAAATGACCGGCGAGAATCGCGAGGCTCACATCGCTCTCTGGCGGCGGCGCGGCACTCAGAGCTTTACGGCGAACAAGGTCTCAGACTGATGTGGAGGCTAGCCGCGATCAGGCCGATCATCGTCTGGGCGCTGATCGGCAACTTCGTGGTTGCGCTCTGCATGTGGGCTCTGGGCTTCCGCTCGGAAACAGTTCCCGCGCTTTGGGGTCACATAGCCTTGGTCGTCGCGACGGTGGGAGGAGGTGCGTTCGGGTACTTTGCCTGGTTGGGGGGTGGGGACTCCGGTCCGCCCCCAACCATTCACGGGAGCGCCGCGTTCGGGGAGAGTCGGCAGGCTCGCCGGGATTTGGATAATGCGGAGGGCCTGATTATTGGTCGCGCACCAGAGCGTTGGTTGATGAGATACGATGGACCCGCTCATCTCCTAACCTTGGCGCCGACCCGTTCTGGAAAGGGAGTGGGCGCGATCATCCCCAACCTGCTGACACTTTCTCGATCGGTCGTATGCATCGATCCGAAAGGCGAGAATGCACGGATCACAGCAAGCGTCAGAAGGCGCTTCGGCCCCGTGCATGTATTGGATCCGTTCGGTGTGTCCGGCGAACCAACCTCCGCATTCAACCCCTTGGCTTGCCTCGATCCCGACAGCCTCGATATCGCCGAGGATGCCGCGTTGATTGCCGACGCGTTGGTCTATGACCCGCCTGGTCAAGCGGGTGAAGCGCACTGGAATGAAGAGGCCAAGGCGCTAATCGCAGGCGTCATCCTGCACGTGGTAACCGTGGCTCCACCGACTGGCCGAACCTTGGGCGCGGTGCGGGATCTCCTGACGGCTGCGCCCGACCGCTTTGAAGCTCTGTTGAGAAGCATGCAAGGCAATATGGCGGCCGGCGGACTCGTGGCCCGGGCTGCGAACCGGCACTTGGGGAAAAGCGATCGAGAAGGGACCGGGGTTCTGTCCTCGGCGCAACGCCACACCCACTTCCTAGACAGCCCGCGCATGGTCGCGGCGCTTGCGCAGTCTGATTTTGAATTCGCCGAATTGCAGAAAAACGTCTCTAGCGTTTTCTTCGTGCTGCCGCCGGAACGGCTGGCATCATACTCGCGCTGGCTACGACTACTGGTGACCCAGGCCTTAAGCGACTTGGCGCGTTCGGGAAGCGCTTACAACGAGGCGAGAGGACGCGTCCTGTTCCTGCTGGACGAGTTCGCCGCGCTGGGGAGACTTGACCAAGTCGAACGCGCCTATGGGCTCATGGCTGGCTACGGGGTGCAGTTTTGGGCCTTCCTCCAAGACCTCAATCAACTCAGGGCGAACTACGGCGCAGGCTCGGGAACGTTCATTTCCAACGCTGGAGTGATCCAAGTTTTCAACGTCGCAGATATCGAGACAGCTAGCTGGGTGTCGCGAACGTTGGGTGTCGGCACAGAGGCATTCTACACCTCCGGTGAGACAACTAGCTCAGGGAACTCCTGGAGCGTGCAGGGCGGGAGCACTCAGTCGAGTTCCTCAGTTTCCAGTACGCTGAACTACGCGAAAAGGGACCTCCTCACGCCGGACGAGGTTATGCGTTTTCCGGATCATTCGATGATCCTGCTTCGGCCAGGGCGCGCACCGTTGTGGGCCCACAAGATCCACTACTACGCAGATACCGAGTTCGCTGGATTGTACGTCTCGTAGCTGCTTCGGCACCGAGAGGCTGATCCACCATCGCACCCAACACTGGCGGGTTTTCACAAGCGCGTTGTAAAATTCAACATCCCAGCGCCCTATCAAATATACTCCAGATATATCTTGGATGCCGGCATCCATCGGGCCAAAGCTGAACACGTTGTTCCGCTCACGATGGAGCTCACATTGAAAGAGCCGGGTCCTCGACTACCGCCACTATCTCGCCGTGGCGTTCTCAGCGCTGCCGCTGTCACGCCAGCCTGGCCGCGTTGGCGTGTCTGCGGCGAAGGGGCACTTACCGCAAGGTGCTCGGAATGGTGGGCGCTCGATGCAGAGGTCAACCATCTGACAACTCAACGATCGATCGCCGAAGCCGCGGTGCTTCGGAAGTTTGGCAAACTCCAACGACTACCATCTGATGACCCCGTCACATCTCGGCTGGGTTGGATCGATGGGCAGTTCGAGGCCCTCGATCAGCGCAAGACTCGCTGCATCGCGGCTATCGGAACCCTCCCGGCGCGAACGGTCGAGGATGTCGCACATAAGCTGGCGATCGTAGCTCGACTGCTGAATGATGAAGGGGGCCTCGAATCTGAAATCGTGGATGAGGCGGCTCGCTTCCTTTCGCGAGATGCCGTCAGAACGTGAGGCCCCGCGTACCCAGCAGGCGCCGCGCTACCGACAGCCATCTAGCTGCCGCCCTTCGTAGAAGCGCGATCGAGTTTGAGGGCGACTCGCCCGCGCAGCTAGGGGGACCGGCAAGGGGAACGTCGGATGATCCCCGTCGTCGTGAACTATGGTTTCTGGATCGAACCCAATGGTGGCGTTGGCGGCATCAACTGCTCTGGCGGTTTGGCAGCTTCGATCCTCACGACACAACGTCAGTCTGCGCTTATGCAGTCATGGGATTGCCTGCGACGACGAGAGACGTGTTTCTGCTTCACCGGGTAGCCGGACTGAGCTACCCGGCGATTGCCAGCCATCTCGCACTCGACCCTCAAACCGTCGAAACTCACGTCAGCGCGGCGCTCTTGAAGCTCGGCCAAACGTTGAATCTTGTCTCGGCCTCTCGGCCTTCGAGGTCGAAGGCAGCGGAAGTGGCCGTGTCATGAACCCTGCAAGTTGAAGATCTTGAGGGTTGGTGCGCCGTGCTGGACGAAAAAGCGCACTTTCGAGTTCGAAAATATATTAAAGCAAAACAACACATTAGGTCAACGCCCGACAAGGTCGGCACCTTCGACCAAGCGATCCTGGACCTGCTCAACGGCCAGCTGGACCCAATTTCCGCGTCGGACCTCGCTATTCAGCTTGCTCCCGTTGTGGGCCGAAGGATCGAGGCCGAGGACGAGCGCTATGCTTTCCGCCATGACGTTTCCAAGCGCCTGAACCGGCTCAAGGAGAAGGGGTTGGTCGAAATGCGGAAACGAGGTGGAAGGCTGTTCTGGGTGACCGTTGAGGGTTGCGCTCCAACTCACGACCGCCGAACAGGACCGCCCGCGTGATCTTGCCCTCGGGCAGCCCCACGGGATTGTGAGACCCGATGCAGTGCGGGGCCTTTAGGCTTTGGTCGGCGTCGGTGACCTGGGATGGCCGGCGCACTCTATCTCCCATCCTGGACCGACCGGTCAGGCGAAAGGCTTCATATGGAAAGACGCTTTGCAGGCGTGCGGCTGGCGAGTATCGCCGCCGTCGCCGCCGTATCGATGCTGGTGGCCCCCGTGGGCGCGCCTCGGGCGCAGGCCGGGGCGGAGGATCGCTACGCCGCCATCCTCGTCAACGCGGAGACCGGCGAGCTGCTGTTCTCGCACGACGCCGACGAGGCGCGATATCCGGCGTCGCTGACCAAGGTGATGACGCTCTACATGTTGTTCGAGGCCATGGCCGAGGGACGGGTCCAGCCGGAAGATCGCATCCGCATCTCGGCCCGTGCGGCGGCGCAGCCTCCGTCCAAGCTCGGCCTGGCGCCGGGGCAGACGCTGAGCGTCGATGAAGCCATCCGGTCCATGGCGGTCCGGTCGTGCAACGACATCGCCGTCGCCGTCGCCGAACATCTCGCCGGTTCGGTCGAAAAGTTCGCGGATCAGTCGACGGCCAGGGCTGCGACGCTCGGCCTCACCGAAACGCGCTTCGTCAATCCGCATGGCCTGCCGGACCCGGATCACGTCTCGTCGGCGAGGGACATGCTGCGCCTCGCCCAGGCGGTGATGCGGGACTTCCCGCAATACTACGCCTACTTCGGCCAGAGAGAGTGGGAGCACGAGGGCCGCGTCCTGCGAAACACCAACGGTCTGCTGCACGCCTATCCCGCCTACGACGGTCTGAAGACCGGCTTCACGCGGGCGTCGGGGTTCAATCTCGCGGCGTCGGCCACCCGTGGCGATCACCGGCTCCTCGCCATCGTTCTGGGCGGCTCGACGACCCAGGCCCGGAACGCGCACGTGGCCGATCTGATGGAGACCGGTTTTGAGATCGAGCGGATGCGGGCGGAAGGGCGGCTGCGTCAGTCACCCCAGACCCTGTTCGAACGGCGGGGCTTCGGTCACGACCGGACGGCCAGCGACGGCCCTGTGCCCTACGTGCTCGCCCGCTGAGACGGTCAGGTCAGCGCGACGACCCTCGAATTGGCGAGCGGCCGGTTGGCGCAGCCGGGCTGTCGACTGGCGCGACGCTGCGGGGTAAACGACCGCCGTGAGTTTCCTGTCGCTCCTTCGCCGGGACCGCGACGTCCTCGCGTTCGGTTTCGCCTTCACCTTCGCGTCGAGCCTCGGCCAGACCTTCTTCATCTCGCTGTTCGTGCCCAGCCTGTCGGCAGCCCTCGCCGTGAGCGCACCGCTGATGGCCGTCCTCTACGGCGGCGCCACGATCGCGAGCGCCCTTTGCCTGCCCGCGCTCGGGCGGCGGCTGGACGATACCGACCTCCTGCGCTTCTCCGTCGGGGTTCTGCTTGCGCTGGCCGTCGGTGGCCTGCTGTTGGCGACGGCCGTGCATGTAGCGATGCTGGCCGCGGGCCTGTTCCTCCTCCGGCTGGCCGGACAGGGCCTGATGTCCCACGTCGCCCTGACCGGCGCGGCCCGCTTCTTTGAGGAGCACCGGGGCAAGGCCCTGTCCGTGACTGGTCTGGGTCATGCGGCGGGCGAGGGCGTTCTGCCTCTTACTGTGGTGATGCTGATCGCCTGGCTGGATTGGCGCTGGGCGCTGGCCCTGTGTTGTCTTGCGCTGGCCGGGGTCATCGCTCCTGCGGCGATGGCTTCGGTGCGGCGAAACGCGAGGTTTCGGGAGCCGCTCGCGCCCCTCGCCGGAACCATGCCCGGCAAACGGCCCCGCAGCGGTCTCCTGTCCGATCCGGAGTTCTGGCGCCTTTTGCCGCTGCTGGTGGCGAGCCCCTTCACCATCACCGCGCTGATCTTCCATCAGGGATGGCTGGCTGAATCGTTCGGACTGCCGCTGGCGGTGTTCGCCGCCGCCTTCATCGGCTTCGCCCTGATCCAGGCGCCGACCGGGTTCCTGTCGGGCGCGGTGGTTGACCGCATCGGATCGCGGCGGGTGCTTCAGCTTCACGTCGTCCCCTTTGTAATCGGCGTCCTGATGCTCGCCGCCTTCGGGAACGGCTGGGCTGTGTGGGCCTTCCTCGTGCTCGCCGGTGTGACCAACGCCGCCGGAGCCCTGTTAAGGACCTCGATGGTCGCCGAGCTGGTCCCGCTCGACCGGCTCGGGGCGGCGCGCAGTTTGGTGAGCGCCTGTATGGTGGTCTCCACCGCCGCGGGACCGGCTGTATACGGTCTGCTCATCGCCGCCGGTCTCACGCCATCAGCGGTCCTGACCGCAGCCGCTGTGAGCCTGGCCCTGTGCATTCCGCCCGCCCTGCGCTGGCGAAAGCCAACAGTTGCTTAAGCGATTTGCGGCTAGATTCGAGGCATGATCGAGACCGCCGAACGCCTAAGCGCCCGCTCCCTGCACCGCCTGCAGTCGGTGGTCGCCCGCGTCGATGCGCTACGGCTCCGATCGGTCCCGAACCCGCGGCTGGCGCTCATGCATCCGCGCCAGGCCTTCGCGCCGCGTATGGTGAGGCCGGATGGCCGGCTGGACGCCGACGAGGCGACGGCGCTGGACCTCATCGTCATCGACCGGGACCCCACCCGGGCATCGCTCGACCGCAATTTACGAGATCTCAAGGCTCGGCTGTCTGGAGAGGGCGTCATTCTGCTGAGGCGGGCCCGTCGTCGAAAGCCGTGGCTCGCGCCAGCCTGGCGCCGCCGAAGCGCCGACGCCCTGGGCGTGGCGAGCGGCGAGGGAGCCGACCGCGACGAACAGGCGCTGCGGAGGCTCGGCCTCTATGTGGAGGCGTTCGAGGTTCGTCTGCCTGCGGGCCACGAACATTGGCTGGCGGCCAGTCCGTCACCGTTCCGTGACGAGCGCCCACGCGACTCCATCGGGCGGGTCTCACGCGACTTCACGACCTGGAGTGTGCTGTGGCCCCTGGCCACGGGTCTGCCGGGGCTCGCCCGGGCCTAGCCTCGCGCACGGTAGATGGTGCAGCGCGAGCTTTCGCCCGAGAGCGGATTGGGGAATTCGACCTCGACAGCGTCCACGTGGGAGAACACGGCGGCGAGCCGCGCCTCGAAGCGCGGGTCCGGGCGATCGTCGGACCAAAGGGCGAAGACGCCCTCGGGCTGAAGCGCGTCGCGCAGTCGCCCGAGAGCGGCTTCGCCGTAGAAGTCGGCGTTGGACGGCGCCAGCCAGCGGTCCGGCGCATGGTCGATGTCGAGCAAAATCGCGTCCCATCGGCGGTCCGGGGCCGCCATCAGGGCGAAGAAATCCACATGGCGGAAGCGGCAGCGTGGATCGGCCGCGAGCGCGGCGCCCAGCGGCGTCAGTCCCTGCCGGTGCCAGTCGATGACCGGCTCGAGATATTCCGCCACCTCGACCAGACTGACCCGAGGATCGTCAAGGGCGGCGCGGGCGGTGTAGCCGAGCCCAAGCCCGCCGACGAGCACCTCTAGGCCGCCACCGTGCGTCCAGGCGAGGCCAAGCTCCGCCAGCCGGGTTTCGCCGACGGTGAACAGGCTGGACATCAGGTGCTCGTCGCCCAGCATCACCTCATAGACATCGGCGTCGATCGCCGACACCCAGCGCCGGCGCAACGACACCGGGCCGATCGGTGTGGGCCTGTAGTCGAGTTCCTCCACCAGGCGCCGGGCGGGTCGCTGAAGGTCAGTCATTGGCGCACTCGATGCAAAGGGCGATGGTCGGGTCGAGTTGCAGCCGCCGGAAGGCGATCGGCTCTCCGCAGCGGCCGCAATAGCCATAGTCCTCGGTGGCCATTCGGGTCAGGGCCTGGGTGATCAGCCGGATGTCGTGCTGGCGCCGCCCCTGGGAGGCGACGGCCATGGCCTGCTGCTGCATCGCGTCCATGCGCGACAGGCGGCCGACGCTCTGCTGGTCCAGCTCGACGGGGCGTCGGCTTTCCGCGGAGAGTTCGTCGATCTGCTGCAACTCCGCGAGGCGGGCGAGGAGAATCTGGCGCAGGTCTTCCCGCTGGGCATCGCTAAGGGCGTCAGTCATGTTTCACCGGCTTGCGGGCCACCATCCACATATTGTCGCTGGTCGGCAGCCGGAAGGTCGGCCCGAACTCGTGGACCTGCAAGCCGGACTTGGTGACGAAGCGGGCCAGGGTGCGCGGGGTGAACTGGTTCACATGGTCCGGAAACCGGAAACCGCACCAGCGCGCCCCCGTCACCCGGCGGTTGAGGCAGGCGTAGTTGGGGACCTTGATCACAGCCACGCCGCCGGGCGCCAGCGCCGAGTTGCAGGCGTCCAGGATGGGGCCGGGATTGATGTCGTGCTCCAGGAAGGAGCGCATGATGATGGCCGAGAAGATGTTCGGGGTCAGACGCTGGAGGCCGCTGAGCGCATCGGCGTTGATGATGCGGCCGCCGCGATTGGCGAGCCGTTCCTGCGCCTCTGCGGCCAGAGCCTCTGAAATCTCGATGCCCAGCGGCACGAAGTCGGCGGAAAGCTCGGCCAGTTGCTGGCCGCTGCCGCAGCCAACATCCACCACCAGACCCGGCGTAGCATAGCGCTCCACCAGGGCGACGGCGTTCTTGCGTGGCAGGGGCCGGAAGCCGCGCAGCGCGTCGCGGGCCCGCACCTCGGCGCGGCTGAGTCCTTCGTGACGACGCGCGTTCTCGGCGCCGTGCTGCTTCTCCCACGCGAAATTGACGAACAGCTCCGCGATATCCGGCGCCCGCTCCAGATAGACCATGCCGCAGCGTGGACAGGCCTTCATCGGCCACTCTTCCGGGCTTTCCGGTTCGCGCGACAGCGACCGGTTGTCGGACCCGCAGAGAGGGCAGTCGCGGCTGATGATCCGTGTTTCCGCCTGCGGTCCGCGACGGTCGGTCCCGGCTTCCATCAGGGTCATCGCAGCGCCTCCACAAAGGCGGGACGCAGCTGCACGACCGGATAACCCGCCGTCTCCTCAAGATCGCAGACGGCGAAGGAATCGAGCAGGAAGCGGACGTCGCGCGTCGCCGGCTTCTGCTTGGAGAGTCGAAGATCGGTGAACAGCCGCCGTCCCAGCTTCCTGTAGTCCGCGAAGATCGCGGCCTTCTCTCCACCGGTGATCCGGGCGAGATCGGCGATGGCCGCCTTGGCGCCCGGCAACCGGCCGTGAGCCTTCAGGACAGGAACCAGCGCCTCCCGCAACGTCAACGGCAAGGCGAGCAGGACGTCGCGGTATTCCTCGACCGACGGCCAACCTTCTCCGTCCCGCCGGGCCAGAAAGCCTGCCAGCCGGGACTGGAGGGCGGCCTCCATGGCCTGAACCGCCTCTTCGACGCTGTCGGCGTTGAGCTGATGAATCCGCGCCATGCCGGCGTAGGCGATCGCGGTCGCCACGCCGCCCTTGTCCGCCGCCACGATCCGATAGTGGCGGAACGTCTGGTCAGCCTGTCGCGTCAGCTGGGCGCGGGAGAGGGTGGTGGTCATGCGCGCCTCCGCTGGCCGGTGGTGGTGATACCGAGACGACGGCGGGCCTGGGCCATCCGCTCGCTCAGGTCGGCGTCGGGGATTTCGAGGAGCATCGGCGCGATGCGCCGCGCCTCCTCCAGGGTGGCGGCCGGCTTGATCCGCAGCACATTGCCGATCAGCAGGCTGGCCGACGGACCGGCGGGTTTAGCGGAAATCATCGGCGCCTCCCGTCAGCAGGGACTTGGCGTCTCCGGTGTCGAGCACCTGCGCGAGGGTCCGGTCGTCCATCGCGCGTGCGGGCGACCGCAGCTGCTCCGCGACCTGGTCCATTCGCCAGATCAGTTCGCGCAGCTTCACGCGCAGCGTCTGCACATCGTCGAGCGGCTCAGTGGGTGAAGGACCTGCGTAAGGTCGGGTTTGGACTACGTCCATGGGCTCTCCTTCTCCAACGCGGCGAGGCCGCGAACGAGAGGAACCGCGATCCGCGCAAGCGCGGGTCGGACGACGCGTCCCCATCCTCGATCAAACCTTCATCGCGATCGGCGACGAGTGCGAGAAACAGCGTCGTTCGAACAGCAGAGCCGTTCGGAGCGCGATGCTCTCAGGTTTGCAATCAGACGGGACGCCCGGATTTTCGGGAATCCCGGTCCCGCAGGGGACCAAGGCGGCTACTTTATCGAACTCCGTCCGGCGAGGGAAGCATCGCCTCTACTATTCAGCCTTATCGCGGCGACGGGTCGCGCCCGTAGCGATGCGGATCGGCCAACGTGGCCGCCGTCAGGAACCGAAAGCGATGCGGGTCCTCGACGCAGACGAGTTCATAGGCGAGGCCCTGATCAATCACTTCCCAGCGACGGTGGGGAGCTGACCGTTCCCGAAACACATCCCCCACCGCGACGAGATCGGCCTCGCGAGTCATCGCAGGACCTCCAGAATGCGACCCCGCTCCTCGTCATAGTGGGTCATCTCCAGGACGACGCGATCACCGGGCATGGGGCGAACGGCCCGGCGGGCCGCGGTGGACAGTTGCGCGAGGACACGGGCGCCGGTGTCGACATCGACGCGAAAGCGGCTCTGGGGGAGGACTTCGAATACGACGCCTTCGCGCGTGAATGTGGCTTCCTTGGCCATACAGTTGTCTCCAATGCGGTCAGCCCGTCGGCCCTGCGCAAGGGCAGGGGCACGCGGTCAATGGAGCAAGCGCGACCAAGGGTAAGCGCGGCGCCGTCGAGTCGCGGCTCGCACGGGCGGCGGCCCGGAATGGGCGTCCGGACCCAACATAGGTCCCCCGGGCGACGCTGTGTAGGGCGTCAGGTCCTCCACCTCAGCGTCTGCGCCTCGACCGGGTTTTCGAAGGCGCCGCCGTCGCGCTCGGCGCGGGCGAGTGCGGCCTTGGCCGCAAAATAGAAGGCGGACGGGCGGTCGGGATCGCCGACGAACACAAGCGGAAGATGGGGGCCGCGGCCGTCGAGGCGCTCCAGCACCGCCACGTCCTGGCGCAGGAAGACGCGGCCGGCCGCCGACAGGAAGGGGTGCAGGAGTCGGGCCCGCGGATCGGAGCACAGGATCAGATTTCGGAGGACCACCTCGCCCTCGCGGACCGGCGTGACCGTCGTCAGATTGATCAACTCGAAGCCGCGCGCCGTGACGTGTTCGAGCCGGATCGAAGGCAGGCGGAATTCGATCGTCACCTTTCTGTCTTCGCGGACGAGGTCGTAGACCGCCGTGGAGGCGAATTGGTCGGCGGCCTGAGCGGTGAATCCGAAGGGGCTGGGGCGGTAAAGCTTGGTCTTGTTGCGCCGGCGATCGGAACGCCACCACCAGGACTGATGGATCATCGGGACGTGGGCCGGGTCCACCAGACCGAGGACCGCCTGATCGTAGTCTGCGCGAGCGCCGATCTCGGAATAGGCGATCCGCCTCAGGGCCGGAGCAGGCGGCGGCAGGGACGGCAGGTCGGGATCGGTGCCGATGGGTTGAGCCCAGATCAGGCCGAAGCGTTCGGTAAGTCGCCACGCACCGCCTGCATCTGTCCCGGACGGCCGTCCGAGCCGATCGACCTCAAAGTGAATAATCTCGCCGTGGAGTTCGGCGCTGCGTCGCGGGCCGCCGCGGCGCTGGCGGTCAATTGGAAACCAGGCCGCACGAGGAGCGCCGAAGCGCCTGTCCCGTGCGGTTTGGGTCCCCGTCATCGCTCGCCCTAGCGGAACAGCAGGACGGGGAGTTTCGCGATGCGGATCATCGCCGTCGTGGTGCTGCCGATGATGAATCGGCGGATCGGCGAGTGGCCGTAGGCGCCCATGACCAGCAGGTCGATGTCATGCTCACGGGCATAGGCTTCGATCACCGCCTCCGGCTCGCCCGGACGTTCTTCGATGTGATGCGACCCGCCCCACGTCGACAGCCGCTCCCGGGCCCAGGCGAGATGCGGATCGTCGGCCCGCGGTTTGCCGGCATGCACCAGATGGCATTCGTAGGCGGCGAAGGCCGGGTCCGAGACGAGGAAATCGACGGCCTTGCGCGAGCTCGGCCCGCCATCGAACGCGATCAGCAACTTGCGGATCGGCCGGAACTCGCGCGACGCCACGAGCACCGGCAACTTGCTGGCGCGGACGACCTGTTCCACCGAGCCGCCGAGGTGCAGCTTGGCGAAGTCGGCGTGCTCGCCGCGCTTGCCCAGAACCACCAGGCGGGCGTCCTCTTCGAACTCGTGAACGGTGTCGACCAGCCCACCGTGGCGCAGCAGGCAGGTGACGTCGGAGACGCCCTGTTCGCGCACCCGCTTCTCGGCCTCTGCGAGAATCGCCCGTCCGCGCTCCAGACGCAGCCGGCCGCGCTCCTCATCCAGCTTGGCCAGATTGGCGAGCAAATGCTCCGACGCCCCGAGCCCGATGCTCCCCGACACGTCCGTAGGAACAGCGTCCGGTGCGCGATCCAGCACGTGCAGCAGCTGCACCTCGGTCTTGAGCTGCTTGGCCGCCCAGGCGGCGTGGTCACAGACGCTGGCGCCGTAGAGCGACGCGTCGATGCAGGCGAGAACCTTGGTCATGGGGTTTCCTCAGTGCGCAAGCAGGCGTTCTAGCGCGCCCGGTTTGTCGTGGGTGCCGAAACGGTCGACCATGGTGGCGCTGGCCTCGTTGAGGCCGACGACCTCGACCTCGGCGCCTTCCCGGCGGAACTTCAGAATGGCCTTGTCCAGGGCGGCGATGGCCGAGACGTCCCAGAAATGGGCGCGGCTGACGTCGATGCGGACATGTTCGACCGCCTCCTTGAAGTCGAAGGCGCCGACGAAGGCGTCCGCCGAGGCGAAGAAGATCTGGCCGAGGACGGTGTATTCGCGCGTGGTCCCGTCTTCCGAGAGCTCGGAGCGGACGGCGACGACGCGGGCGACCTTCTGGGCAAAGAAGATGCCGGAGAGCAGCACGCCGGTGAACACGCCCTTAGCCAGGTCGTGGGTCGCCACCGTCACCACCACGGTGGCGAGCATGACGAAGCTGGAGCTCTTGGGATGCTGGACCAGGCTCTTGATGGAGCCCCAGTTGAAGGTGCCGATGGCGACCATGAACATCACGGCGACCAGCGCCGCCATGGGGATTTGGGCGACCCACGGCCCCAGCACCACGATCATGAACAGGAGGAAGAGGCCTGCCAGCAGGGTGGACAGTCGGCCGCGGCCGCCGGACTTCACGTTGATCACCGACTGGCCGATCATGGCGCAGCCCGCCATACCGCCGAAGAAGCCGGCGACGATGTTGGCGATGCCCTGACCCTTGCACTCGCGGTTCTTGTCGCTGGGCGTGTCGGTCAGGTCGTCGACGATGGTGGCGGTCATCAACGATTCGAGCAGGCCCACGACCATGAGGGTCGCCGAATACGGCAGGATGATCATCAGGGTGTCGAGGTTCAGCGGGATGTCCGGGATCAGGAACATCGGCAGCGACGAGGGCAGCTGGCCCATGTCGCCCACGGTGCGGACGTCGATGCCGAGCGTCATGGTCAGGGCGGTGAGCACGACGATGGCGATGAGGGGCGAGGGGACCGCCCGCGTCAGGCGGGGCAGCAGATAGATGATGGCCAAACCGCCGGCGACGAGGGCGTAGGTCCGCCAGTCGACGCCGGTCAGCTCCGGCAGCTGGGCGAGGAAGATCAGGATGGCGAGGGCGTTGACGAAGCCGGTCACGACCGACTTGGAGACGAACCGCATCAGATAGCCGAGCCGGATGTAGCCGGCGATGATCTGAAGAATGCCGGTCAGCACCGTGGCCGCCAGCAGATACTGCAGCCCATGCTCGCGAACGAGCGTGACCATCAGCAGCGCCATGGCGCCCGTGGCCGCCGAGATCATGCCGGGGCGGCCGCCGGCGAAGGCGATGACCACGCAGATGGCGAACGAGGCGTAGAGACCCACGGCCGGATCGACTCCGGCGATGATCGAAAAGGCGATCGCCTCGGGAATGAGGGCCAGGGCGACGACGAGCCCGGCCAGGGTGTCGCCCCGGATGTTCCCGAACCAGGTCTGGCGAATGGTGGCCAGGTTGATGGCGGGCAGAGTCATGCAGTCTGTCTCCCACGGCGCCGGTCGCGCCGCGCCGCCGCTTGCGCGGGGCTTCTAACGATGTGATTCGGTGTTGCGTGCAGCGGTGCGCTTGAAGCGTTTAATCCACCGCGGTTAGACTCGCCCGAAAGGCCAGCAGCACACGCGCGGCCCCCATAGCCGCAGCGCCCGTTCTTCGCAAGTGCGAAGTGGCGCGCCGAAGCCCCGCCACGACCGGGGACCGAACCGCAGACGGGAGACCGAATGATCGAGGGGACAGTGAAATACGTCGGCGCCGATGGCCGCTTCGGCATGATCTCGCGCGACGACAAGGAGCCCAAGGTCTTCGTCCACATATCCGAAGCGCGGAAGCTGGGCCTTGCCGGCCTGGAAAAGGGACAGCGGTTTCGTTTCGACCTGCACACAGCCGAGGACGGACGAGCCTCGGCAAGATTGATCGAGGTCATCTGACGCGGCTCCCCTGAGCGAGCTGCGCGGTGGTCGGACCGTCGGGCCAGGTCACCCGGCGCCAGCCGGGCCGGCCCGGCCGTCGAGCGACGCGGACGGCCGTTCGAAGTCCGATCGCCGCCGCGAGGCCGTAGCCGGCGAGTTCCAGGAGTTCTTCCAGCGCCAGCCCAGCAGGATGGGGGATTGCGAGTTTCTCCAGGCTGTCGCCGACAACGACGATGCCGACAGCCGCCCCGAGCGGACCCGCCAGCGGAGCCACGGCGCCAAGGTGGCGTCGCGGCCCGGCCAGCGGACGGCGCAGCGCCAGCCAGGCGGCGCCGATCAGGCCGACGGCGGCCAGTTGTGTCCGCGGGACGGAGGAGCTGAAATAGGCGACTGCAGCCGACCCGGACTCAAGGTCGAATTCGCGGAGCGCCGCGACGCCCATCGCTGTGGCCCCCAGCATGAGCAGCGGACCACCCGCGGTGCGCGTCAGAGTCGCCGACAAACCAAAGGCGAGAGCCCCCAGCGCCAGCGTCAGCATCTGAACGGACTCAACGATGCCGTTTTCAGCAAAAATGGAGAGAGGCGTCACGTGGACGTCCTCCGGGCGCGCAGATCAGCGGCGCCCGACATGATCAGGGACATAGAAAATCAAAGTCTGCGAACGCCACGTGGACCGTCTCCACGCCGGGCCTGGCCCGAAGGTCGTCGCTCGAAAATCCCAAGGGTTCGGCGCTTGGGTTAGCCACCCCGCAAGGGGTCCGACGGCGAGGGCTTCATTGTCTCCAACCGGAGCGGTTGGCAAGCCGGGTCGAGCGCCCTCGCGCGGCGCGGCCCAGCCTGCGGCCTCTTCAGCGAGATGCTGCGCCCATCAGTCGCAGGCCCGCCGCGCCTGTTCCGCCAGGAACATCGCCTGGCCTTGGGCGGTGAGCGCGCCCTGCGCGGTCGACCAGCCGGCCTGCCTCGCGCGCCCCGCCGAACGAGCGCTCAGAACCGGGTAGAATCCGACCTCTCCCGCCGCGAGCGCGGCGAGGGTCCGAAAGGCATGATCGTCCAATTTCTCTTCCAGCTTCAATGCATCCATCTCCATGATTCAGACCGCAAACGCGGCCATTTGTGTCGGCGCGCCCCAGGTCGGGTGCTCCCAACCGATCGCCTCGAACTCGACCCGGTAACCCGAACGCGCCGCGACGCCCGTGGCCCAGCGCTGGAATCGCTCCCGACCCCATTCGAAGCGATGATCCCAGTGCCGGCGCCGCCCCTGCGGCACGCCCAGATAATCGTTGGCGTCCGCATTGGGCGTCGTGATCAGCACCTGGGGCGGTCGCCACGCCCGGAAGACGGCGATCTCCAGCTTCGACAATTCCTCCGGCGGAATGTGTTCGATCACCTCAAGCAGGACGGCCGAGTCCAGCGGCCCCAGCTGAAGCCGGCCATCCATCAGGGAGCCCTGCACCGTTTCGACCATGATCCGGTCGTCCGCCTCGAACCGCGTCCGGATCGCTTCGAGAGGCGGCGCGTCGAGATCGACCGCTACCGCCTCCGTGACCGCTGTCCGTTCCGGCAAGCGGTCGAGCAGGGCGCCGCGACCACAGCCGAGGTCGGCGATGCGTCTTGCACAGACCTGCGTGAGACGCTGGAGCACTGCCTCCAGCCGCGCCTCATGGAGCGAGGTGGGCGCCGCCGGCGTTTTGGCCGGGGTCGAATAGGCAGAACGGTTCGTCGTCATGTCGGTCTCCGACACGGCGGACGCGGCCCCGCTTCAGGCGGGCGCCGGCGGCGACAACGCATCACGACCGCTCGCGGTCTTCACGCCTCGCGAGCCTGGCTCACATCCGACGTGGTGATGAATGTCGCCCCGAATTGGTGGGGAAGACGACCAGGGCCGTCTCCCGACATATAGGCCGCGCCTGCCGCGACGCCAAGGCGCGTCAGCTGACCGAGGTTGGAGCGGTCCGGCCGGTGAAGCGCGGCAGGTCGATCAGCCGGACCGCCGCGGCCGCGAGCGGGGCGAGGATGTCCGACGGTGCGGCGTCGAGCACACCAGCCGGCGATTCGAACCGCTCGATATAGACGCGCAGGGCCGCGCCCGAGGAGCCGGTCCCGGACAGGCGGAAGGTGATGCGAGCGTCCGGCCTCAGCGACGCGCGCAGCCCCGCGTTGTCCAGCCGGTCACCCGAAACCGGGTCGACATAGCCCAGAACCTCCAACGTCTCGACCGCCGCGTCCACGGCCCGAAGCGTTTCGGCGTCGCTCGAAGCCAGGGCCGCCATCATTTCGTCAGCCGCCGCCGACTCCAGCCCCTCGAAGTCGAGTCGCTGGAAATAGTCGCGGCCGTAAGTCGCCCAGTGGTCGCGCAGGAGATCGTCCGCCGAGCCGCCTCGGGCCGCGAGGATGTTGAGCCAGCAGAGCACCGCCCACAGGCCGTCCTTCTCGCGCACGTGATCGGAGCCGGTTCCAAAGCTCTCCTCGCCGCACAGCTGGATGCGCCCCGCCTCCAGCAGGGTGGAGAACCATTTCCAGCCGGTTGGGGTCTCGTAGAGCGGCGAGCCCTGCGCCCGCGCCACCCGGTCGAGCGCCCGGCTCGTCGGCATCGACCGCGCCGCGCCGATCGGGGTGCGGCCGGCGAAGGCCGGCAGGAAGGCCGCATTGGCGGCGATGACGGCGAGGCTGTCACCCGGCGAGACCACCCCGCTCGGAGCCAGGATCAGGTTGCGGTCGCCGTCGCCGTCCGAGGCGGCGGCGAGGTCGAGCGGCTCGGCGCCGCCCATACGCGCGACCAGTTCGCCCAGGTGGTCGAGGTGCGGGTCCGGCGGCTCGCCCCCGAAGTCGGGCAGCGGACGGGATCGAAACACCGTTCCCGCGGGCGCGCCGAGGCGACGTTCGAACAGCTCTACCGCATAGGGGCCGGTGACCGCACTCATGGCGTCGAAGGCGAAGCGGAAGCCGCTGTCGAACAGCCGCCGGATGGCCGCGAAGTCGAACTGCGTTTCCAGCAGATCGAGGTAGGGGCCGACCGGGTCAACGACCTCGACCACACCCGCGCCCACCCGCTGCTCGCCGGGGCGCGAGAGGTCGAGCGGGGGACCTTCGATCAGCCGGTATTCGCGAAGTTCGCGCGAGATGGCGTGGATGCGGTCGCCCATGGCCTGGGGCGCGGGACCCCCGGTGCGGGTGTTGTATTTGACGCCGAAGTCGCCGTCCGGCCCGCCCTCGTTGTGGCTGGCCGACAGGATGACGCCGCCCCAGGCGTCGAGCCGCCGGATAGCCGCGGACACCGCCGGGGTGGAGAAGATCGCATCCTGCCCGATCACCACCCGGCCGTAGCCGCTGGCCAGGGCGACCCGCGCCGCCACCTCGGCGGCCTCAGGACTGAAGAACCGCCCGTCCCCTCCGACCACCAGGGCGGCGCCCGCCGGCGGTGGATCAGCGAGGAACACCGCCTGCAGGAAGCTCTCCAAATAGTGGGGCGTCCGGAACACCGCGGTGCGTTTTCGCAGGCCCGAGGTGCCGGGCAGCTGGTCGTCGAAGGGCGTAAAGGTTCGGGTTGTGGGCGACATCGCCGGTCCTCTCATCGCGCGGCACGGAAGCGTCGGGCGGAACAGACGAGGCCGGTGCAGCAGTCACTGGGCTGTGGCCGCGATCATTATCACAGGTCTGGGCATGGGGTGGGTCCTGCGCAGGACACTAAATCTGGCGTGCGAGAGGGGGAGAAACCAACCTAGACCATACGCACTCCTTCCCCCCCGTGCTCGTCCCGACCGAAACAGACGACTCCCTGATTGCCTAAAGCCTGCGTGATCGCTCGCAAGTTAGCGGGCATCATGGAATAGGCCCCGTCTGCAGCTTCTGCTCGCTTGATTGTATTCAGCGAGACGCCTGACAGTTTGGCGAGCTGGTCGGCCGTTAGCCCCGCCAGCACCCGCGCGGCCCGTAGTTGCCTACCGGTCGGTGCCGAAGTTGAGTTCTGTTCCAGCATGGGCTATATGGCACCACATGGTGCTATATGGTCAGCATGGAGAACGTCAGTGAAGGATATCATGTCGAGCCTTTGCTCCACCCATGGGGCGACACTTGTCCGCAGTCTCTGCGGGGAGTGCAACGCTGTCTATATGCGCGGGTATCAACGTCAACGTCGCGCGGCTAACCCGAAGATGGCGATGCTGGAGCGGGCTAGGGAGCGCGCCACCCGCAGCCGCCTTGAGTTCTGCCTCAGCCCCGAGGACATCGAGGTGCCCGAGACGTGCCCCGTCCTGGGCATCCCGATCATTGTGGGTAGCAGCCGCAGCGGGAACTCCCCGTCGCTGGATCGCATCCGGCCGGAAGGCGGCTACACCGCTGACAACGTCCGCGTCATCAGCAGCAAGGCCAACAGCATGAAGGGCGACCGAACGCTGCCCGAACTTCATGAGTTGGCCGCGAAGGGGCCGCCGAAGTCGCGAAAAAACTATGCGCTTGTCGCTGCCTATGTGGACCGCGAGACGCTGCTGCACGAGGTTCGGAGCAAGGCTGAACGTCTGGCGCAGCAAGCGCGAGAGTGGGCGAAGGTGGAGCAATTCCTCGATCGCGCCTTCCGTCGGTATGCCGCGGCCCCGACGAGCAATTCGCATGACCAGTAGCGATACAACTTGTAACGATACAACTTGTAACGCATCGACGGGTGTGATAGGGGCTTTGATCATGATCGTGAAGTGCATCATCAGCGAGAACGTCTGGACGGCTGCCGAGGCTGCTGACGTCACGGGTGTCAATCCGCTGCTTCAGCGCGCCTGGCGGAACCGTGGCTTCCTTGGTCGGCGGCGCCACGCGCGCGGTCTGACGTCGCATGACGTTGCCCAACTGCGCACGCTGAAGACGCTGCGCGACCGGGGCGTGGACCTCGACCAGGCGGCCCCCATCGCGGACTGCGCGCCTGATGTTCTCTGGTTCGCGGTGATGCAGGACCCGCAACGGCTGATCGAGCCGGTCGGCACCCTGAATCAGCAAGCCGCGTTCCACCGCGCGCTGCAGCACGCCCACGATGACGTGGCCGGCGACCTGTCGTTCTTCAAGAACGCCGTCTCGATCCGCGGTCGCGGCGTGGTTCGCTTTGTCGCTGCCCTCCAGCACGAGCAGATTGCTGTGGCCGACCTCTCCTCCGTTTTCGACGCTGAAGACGAAGAGGCCGCCATCGTGCTGGACCTTCTGGTCATCGGGCGCCGGCTGGCCGAGCAGGCCATGCGCCCCCTACTTACCGCCCGCGTGGTTGATGTCGATGAAGCCGGTGATGGGCGCGACCTTCAACTCGTTATTCGGGAGAACTGACATGTCGGGTATTTCTCTCGTTCGAGCCGACAACGACAATGGCCTCGGTCGCACCGTGCTTGTCAGCATCCCCGAGCCTGATGAGATGCAGCTGTCGGTGCTGGCCGACATCTTCGCGGGGCTGCTGGCACACCACCCGGTGGCCGACAATGACAACGCGTCGTTGCGGCGCCGGCGGGACAGGTGATGGAAGGCGTCGGCTACGTCCGCTGCTCGACCGGACGCCAGGTGGCGAACGGCATCTCTATAGACGCCCAGAAGTCCGCGATCCGGGCTTGTGCCGAGGCCAAAGGGATCAACATCACCGAGTGGTTCCAGGACGCTGTGAGCGGCGGAGAAGAGAAGCGCCCCGGTTTCCAGAAGATGATGGATCAGGCGCTGGCCAAGAACACACCGATCAAAGCCATCCTCGTATTCTCCGGAAGCCGCTTCTTTCGAGACCAAATCTACGCGGGTCTATACCGCCGCGAACTGACCAAGAACGGCGTGCAGGTTATCTCGGCAACCGAGTCGTTCGGCGATGACCCCGAAGGCGAGTTGGCGCGGCGCGTTGTCGAGATCGTCGACGAGATCATGCGCAAGAAGAACGCCATCGCAGTGCGCAACGCGATGAAGGAGAACGCGCGGCAGGGCTTCTGGAATGGGTCCCTGCCCCCGCTGGGCTATTGCTCGACGACCGTCGAGATCAGGGGCGAGAAGCACAAGAAGAAGCTGACCATTCACCCTCAAGAAGCCGACACGGTCGCCTTGATCTTCAAGCTGTGCGTCCATGGCGACGGCCAGTCCGGGCCGCTCGGCATCAAGTCGATCACCGTCTACCTGAACGAGCGCGGGTATCGCACCAGGTCGGGTAAGCGCTTTTCAAAGAGCACCATCGAGCACGTTCTGAAGAATGAGACCTATACCGGCGTCCATTGGTGGAACACCACAGACGTCGAGACGAGGAAGCCGCTACCCAAATCCGAGTGGATCAGGTCGGATGTGCCTCGTCTGGTGAGCGACGACCTGTTTCAGAAGGCCCAAATGGCTCTTCGCCTCCGAGCGCCGAAGGTCACCGCCCCCCGCATCACCACGTCGGACGTCCTGCTGACCGGGCTCGCCTACTGCGAATGTGGCGCCCGGATGAAGCTGGCGACCTCGAACGGGCGCAGCAAACTGTATCGCTACTATGCGTGCTCCGCCCAGATGTCGAACAACAGTTGTTCGGCGAAGGGCACCACGCGCGTCAGCGAGGAAAAACTGGATAAACTGGTGATGGACACAGTCGCCGCCGAGGTGTTGGTGCCCGACTTCGCCGCCGGCCTGATTCAGAGCGTTTCGGAGCGGCGCCAGTCGGGACTGGAGGAAGCGAACCAACTGCTCGGGCAACTCAAGGGCCAACTTAGTCAGGCGAAAAAGCGGCTGACCCGCCTGATCGACGGATTCGCGAACGGAATCATCGATGACTCTCACGAATTCCAGCAGGCTCAGGCCAACGCCCGGAGCGAGTGCGACAGCATCACCCAGTTGATCGAGCGTCAGGAGCGGCTGGTGGCCGCAGAGCCCAAGGACCTGCCCGCGGAGACGATCGCTGATCGACTGACGACGCTGAAGTCGAGGATCATGACGGCCGGAGTCCAGACGAAAAAGCGCTTCCTGCGCGCTATCGTTTCGGCGGTCGTGGTCGGTTGCGATTCCGTCGAGATAATCGGTTCGAACGGCGGCCTCGTAGACGCTGTCACCGGCTCGAACATCGGCGCTTTGAGGCCCGACCCGCCGGTGCGCGGTTTTGGCCGAGAATGGTGCGGGTGGCCGGGGTCGAACCGGCACTCCTCTCGGAACTGGATTTTGAATCCAGCGCGTCTACCAATTCCACCACACCCGCACAGGCGTGTGGCGGGCGTCGTAGCGCGGGCACCTATCCATTTCAACGGCGGATCGCTGCGATTGACGTGACCCCCTTAAACTCCTCCAGGAATAGCTAGAGTCCGCCCCTCGAAAGGACGGACAGAATGAAGCGATCACGGTTCACGGAAGAGCAGATCATCGGGATCCTGCGCGAGCAGGAGGCCGGCGTTCCGGTGGCGGACCTGTGCA
>CALRJO020000024.1:0-40096 GCA_943367565.1 Brevundimonas vancanneytii | reverse complement strand
CGAGGTCGTGCGCGTGCGCCGCCTCAGCGCCCTGAACAGCGAACGGCTGTTCACCACCGAAAGCGCACAGGGCGACCGCCGCGCCGAACTCGAGGCCCTCACGGGCCGCAGGACCGCGCTTCAGGCGGTTCTTCGCGCCGAAGCCGAGGGCGCCGAACGGGCCACCCGGGTGCTGGAGGCGCGGCTACGCTCGCTCGGGGCCGCGGTTCCGCCCGCGGGGGTCGAGACCGAGCCGGCCGCGGCCCGGCTCCCCGCCGGACGCAGCCGCCTGACCGCGCCGGTCGACGGGACGCCGTCGCGACGCTTCGGTCAGGGATCGAACGGCTGGAGTTGGCGCGCCGACGGGGTCGAAGTCCGCGCCCCGGCAGCCGGACGGGTGGCCTTCGCCGGGCCGCTGAGCGGCTGGGGGCAGGTGGTGATCCTGGATCTGGGCCCCGGCTGGCGGGCGGTGCTGTCGGGGCTGGACGAGGTCACGGTCGAGGCCGGCGCGAGTGTCGCGGACGGACAGACCCTGGGCCGCACCGGGGCGGAGGGCGAGGCGGCGTTCGAGTTGCGCCGCGACGAACGCCCGATCGATCCGGCGCCGTGGCTGAGGTGAGTGGCTGGCGGCCTCGGGCCGCTCTCTTCGGGCGAAACCGCTTCCCATCCGCCGATGACGCTGATTTTATCCGGGAATCGCTGATCGGCCACGATTTCGTCGCCGGTCGGCCCGTAACTGACTAAACGAAGCCGCCTCCCCGTTCGCTGAAAGAAACCCGATGCGTAAATTGTTGCTGGTTGGCGCTGCCGCCGTGACCCTGGTGGGGCTCGGCGCCGCGACCGCCTCAAGCCAGACGCCGCGCAATGAGGCGTTCCGGATGCTGGCCCTGTTCGGCGACGTGCTGGGCATTGTCGAACAGGCCTATGTCGTGCCGGTTGACGACAGGAAGCTGATCGAGGCGGCGCTGCAGGGCATGATGTCGGCCCTGGACCCCCACTCCAACTATCTGCCGCCCAGCGGCTACAGCGAGCTGCAGGAGCGGACCTCGGGCGCCTATTCCGGCGTGGGTCTGACCATCCAGGCCGAGGGCGGGCTGGTGAAGGTCATCTCGCCGATGGACGGCGGACCCGCCGCCCGCGCCGGCGTCAACGCCGGGGACGTCATCTCCTCCATCGAAGGCCAGAGCGCCGCGGGCCTGACGGTCAGCCAGGTATCCGAAAAACTGCGCGGGGCCGTCGGCACCACGGTCAAGGTCACCTTCCTGCGCGATGGCGAGGAGCCGCGCGAAGTCACCCTGACGCGCGAGGTCATCAAGGTCGAATCCGTCACGGGCCGGATCGAGGGCGAGTTCGCCTATCTGCGCGTTTCGACCTTCAACGAGAACACCGGTCGCGAACTGGGCGAAACCATCGCCCGGCTGAAGGCCGAGAACCCCGGCATCAAGGGCTATGTGCTGGACCTGCGCAACAACGGCGGCGGTCTGCTGGACGCGGCCATCGCCGTGTCGGACGCCTTCCTCGAGCGCGGCGAGATCGTCAGCCAGCGCGGACGCAAGGCGGACCAGATCCAGCGCTATGGGGCGCGGGCCGGCGACCTGACCGGCGGCGCGCCGCTGGTGGTGTTGATCAACTACGGCTCGGCCTCGGCCTCCGAGATCGTGGCCGGCGCCCTGAAGGATCATCAGCGGGCGACGATCGTCGGCCTGACCAGCTTCGGCAAGGGTTCGGTCCAGACGGTCATCCCGCTGCGCGGCGGCTCCGACGGGGCCCTGTCGATCACCACGGCGCGCTATTTCACGCCGTCGGGGGCCTCGATCCAGAAGATCGGCATCGAGCCCGATCTGGAAGTGTCCCGGTCCCTGGCCGAGGCGCGGATCGTGTCCCGGTCCAATTTCATCTATTCCGAGGCCGCCTACGCCACGGCTCTGGACTCCTCCATCGGGGCGGAGCGCAAGGGGCCGCATACGCCGCACGAGGCGCCCGGCGAGGACTGGCCCGAGGACAAGGACTATCAGCTTGAGCGGGCCTTCGACGTGCTGCGCGCCGGCGGAAATCTGGCCCGGCTCGCCGCCGCGCCGGAGGGCATCGTGGTGACCACGCCCGGCACGGCCCTGGCCGCGGCGGAGGCGGAGCCCGCGCCGGAAAACTGACGCCCGATGGCTAACGGCGCGTTAGGGTTTCTTAACCGACGCAAGCCACTGTGAGCCTTGAAGGAGTCCGCTTCGCGGACCCCCCGTTCGAGCGTCCAGTCCCGCCCATGTTCGCCAAGCGCCAGTCCGTCCTCGCCACCACCGCCGGAGCGCCCCCGGTGCGCCGGTCGTTGCGCGAGAATTTCGCCCCCGTCGCCCGCATCCTGAAGAAGCCGCCGGTGGCCGTGGCCGGGGCGGGCCTGCTGCTGTTCGCCGCCGCAGCCCTGTTCATCACCGTCCTGGGCGACCCCCGCGCCGGCGCCCCTTCGGCCCGCGCCGCCCTGAAGCGCGAGGCCGCCGCCGTCGCGCCGCCGCCGACCGGTCTGGAAGCCTTCTCCATGGGGGCCTACGGCTCGTGGCAGGACCTGACGGCCGAGGCCGGCGCGGTCGATCCCGCCCTGGACGGCGAGGCCGTCATCACCCTGCCCAACGGCGCCACCGTGTCCGGCAACGGCGCCCCGGTGACCGCCCCGCGCGTCGCCGCCAGCCCCCTGCCGGCCGCTCCGATCGCCGGGCTGAGCCAGCCGGGGCCCAACGGCCCCCTGCCGACCATCGCCACGGACGGCCGGGTGCCGGCCCAGGCCTATGCCCGCCCGTTCCGCTCCAACGGCCGCCCGCGCGTCGCCATCATCGTCGGCGGGCTCGGCCTCAACGCCGTGACCACCCGCGCCGCCATCGAACGCCTGCCCCCCGAGGTGACCCTCAGCTTCGTCCCCTATGCCGAGGGTCTGCAAGGCTGGATCGACCTGGCCCGGGCGCAGGGCCATGAGGTCATGCTGGAAATGCCGATGGAGCCGTCGGGCTATCCCGACAACGACCCCGGCCCCCACACCCTGCTGGCCTCGGGCCAGCCGGCCGACATCCAGGCGCGGATGAACTGGCTCCTGGGGCGTGCTGTCGGCTATTTCGGCGTCACCAACTATATGGGCGACCGGTTCGCGACCTCGGACACGGGCATGACCGCCTTCATGACCATCCTGCGCCAGCGCGGGGTCGCCTTCCTCGACGACGGCTCGATGAGCCGCCGCCCCGGCGCCTGGGCCCGCGCCAGCGCCAACCGCGTCATCGACGAGGAACAGAACCCGACCGCCATCGTCGCCCAGCTGAACGCCCTGGAGGCCCTCGCCAAGGGCCAGGGCCAGGCATTGGGCACGGGCTTCAGCTATCCCGTCACGGTCGAAGCCGTGGCCCGCTGGACCGCCGACATGGACGCGCGAGGGCTGCAGCTGGCGCCGGCGTCGGCGATGACGCAGCGGCCGGGACGGTAGGCGTGGCGGGTAGCCACCAGTCACCCTTATGACCGACCTCTCCCGCTACCGCCCCAACGTCGGCGTCGTGCTGTTCCATGCGGACGGCCGCGTCTGGTACGGGCGCCGGGCGGGGACAGAGGGACCCCATAACTGGCAGTTCCCGCAGGGCGGCGTCGACGACGGCGAGGACCTGGAAGCCGCCGCCCGCCGCGAGCTGTTCGAGGAGACCGGGGTGACCTCGGCGGAGCTGATCGCCCGGACGGAGGAATGGATCGCCTACGACTTCCCGGCGGACTACGGCGGGTCCAAGGCCGCGCGCGGCTGGACCGGCCAGAAGCAGCAGTGGTTCGCCTTCCGCTTCACGGGCGAGGAGTCGGAGATCGACCTGGAGGCCCATGGCGAGATCGAGTTCGACGCCTGGCGCTGGGGGCCGCTGGCCGAGGCGCCCGACCTGATCGTGCCGTTCAAACGGGACTGTTATGAGCAGGTCGTGGCCGTGTTCGCTCCGCTGGTGGTCTAGGGGCGCGTCTGGAATCAGCCGGGCGCGGCGGGGTTCATCACGGTGGTCATGATTCCGGCGGCGCCCCAGTGGGAACCGGCCGGCGGCACGGTGACCTGCACCATCACCGACTCGCCGTCCACGGTGCCGGAATAGGTGGTCTGACCGGCGGCGGCGTCATTGGATATCGGGTTCCAGTCTCCCGCCTGGGCGCGCATCGCGGCCCGGATCGCCGCGACATCGCCGCTCGAGACATGAATGGCCGCCACCCGGCAGCTGCCTGCCTCATCGGCGGCGATCACGATCTGGCCGGTTGCTGAACTGACCGCGCCATAGTCGACGGTCACTGGCATGTCGTGGAAGGCGCCCCGGACATCGGGATCCGTCCCGCCGTCGACCAGCATCACCTTGAGCGCGTCCAGGGCCGGTGTCGGCGCGTTCAGCGGCAGCTTGCCCATGGCATTCGGCGCGCAAACCTTCTCCACCGCATACAGGAAGGCTTCGGCCGGCGTCGCCGTGGCGGTCTGGGCCGAGGCGGCGGGTGCCAAGGCGCCGAGGACAAGGCTCAATACGATGGCAGGCTCGAAACGCATGGCGTTACTCCCGATTTCTGGTCCTGAAACTTAACCATAGGAGTCAACAGGCGGCAATCTGTCAAACAACGTTCGCTGGAATTACGGCCCCGGAGCGCAGCCCTCGGGTTTCAGAATCCGCACGGTGGAGGCCGGGAACCTCTTCAATTTCGATTCCGGCCGGATCGGCCTCGCGCTGAAGCCGCCGCCGCAGTTCGGGCAGACGCCCTTCAGCGGGCCGTCGACGCAATCCGCGCAGAAGGTGCATTCAAAGGTGCAGATGCGGGCCTCAACGCTGTCGAACGGCAGGTCGCGGTCGCAACATTCGCAGTTGGGTCGGAGTTCGAGCATGCCACGAGGCTACCCCCGCTATTGCGCGGGGGCCAGACGCATCAGCACGATCCCGCCGATGATCAGCAGGGCCGCGATCACCCGCATCAGGCTGAGATGCTCCTGCAGCACCACCACGCCCACGACGAAGGCGCCGACCGCCCCGATGCCGGTCCAGACCATATAGGCCGAGCCCATCGGCAGGGATTTCATGGCCAGGGCCAACAGTCCGAAGCTGGCCCCCATGAAGGCCAGGGTCGCCACGCTGGGCCACAGACGGGTGAAGCCGTCCGACTGTTTCATGAAATAGGCCCAGACGATCTCGAGCAGGCCGGCGATGATGAGGTAGGTCCAGGCCATGGATGCGGCCCTCCTTGCAAAGGGCCGGGCCGTCCCGGACTTTGCCCGCGATCCAGGATCACCGGGGCGAGGACGTGGCCTCGTCTGCAGGGGCTATCTAGGGGCTTCGGCGGAAGGGTCAAGCGCCGCCGCCCTTGTCATCCCCGACGGAGCGAAGCGGAGATCGGGGACGGAACAGGCCCAAGAACAGATGCGCCCGGGCAGCTCGCAGAGCTGAACCGGGCGACGGGTTGGTCAACCTTGCTCCCGGACAGTCGCGGCGCGCCTTCCGGGAGAGGAAATGTTGGAGCCGACGCGTCCCCGATAGCCGCTGCGCGGCTTCGGGGATGACAAGGGTCTGACCCCCTACGCCGCCGCCGCCACTTCCGAGGCCTGTTCGGCCAGGATGGTCAGGCCGGCCGGGGTCACGTCGGCGAAGCCGCCGTGGACCTCGAACTGGCGGCGCGAACCGCCATCGATGACGGTGACCACGCCTTCGCGCAGGGCGGTCATGAAGGGGGCGTGGTCGGCGAGGACGCCGAAATCGCCCTCGACGCCGGGCGCGTCGACCTGGTCGACAAGGCCGTTGAAGACCTCGCGCTCAGGCGACACCAGCGAGAAGCTGAGCTTGCCGGCCATGGATCAGGCCGCCTCGGCGGCGAGCTTCTGGGCCTTCTCGACGGCTTCCTCGATGGCGCCGACCATGTAGAAGGCCGCTTCCGGCAGGTGGTCGTATTCGCCGGCGACGATGCCCTTGAACGAGCGGATGGTGTCTTCCAGCGACACGAATTTGCCCGGCGAGTTGGTGAACTGCTCGGCCACGAAGAAGGGCTGCGACAGGAAGCGGCTGATCTTGCGGGCGCGCGAGACGATCAGCTTGTCCTCTTCCGACAGCTCATCCATGCCGAGGATGGCGATGATGTCCTTCAGGGCCTTGTACTGCTGCAGCACTTCCTGGACCGAACGGGCGACGCGGTAGTGTTCCTCGCCGATGACCAGCGGGTCCATGATCCGCGAGGTCGAGTCCAGCGGATCCACGGCCGGGAAGATGGCCTGGGCGGCGATGTCGCGGTTGAGCACGGTCGTCGCGTCAAGGTGGGCGAACGAGGCGGCCGGGGCCGGGTCGGTCAGGTCGTCGGCGGGAACGTAGATGGCCTGGACCGAGGTGATCGAGCCCTTCTTGGTCGAGGTGATCCGCTCCTGCAGGTTGCCCATCTCGGTGGCCAGGGTCGGCTGATAGCCCACGGCCGAGGGGATGCGGCCCAGCAGCGCCGACACTTCCGAGCCGGCCTGGGTGAAGCGGAAGATGTTGTCGACGAACAGCAGGACGTCCTTGCCCTCTTCGTCGCGGAAATACTCGGCCTGGGCGAGACCCGTCAGGGCGACGCGGGCGCGGGCGCCGGGAGGCTCGTTCATCTGGCCGTAGACGAGGGCGCATTTCGAGCCTTCGGTCGAGCCGCCGTTCTTGGCCGGGTCGACGTTCACGTTGGACTCGATCATCTCGTGATACAGGTCGTTGCCCTCGCGGGTGCGCTCACCCACGCCGGCCAGAACCGAATAACCGCCGTAAGCCTTGGCGATGTTGTTGATCAGCTCCTGCATGGTCACGGTCTTGCCCACGCCGGCGCCGCCGAACAGGCCGATCTTGCCGCCCTTGGTGTAGGGGCACATCAGGTCGATGACCTTGATCCCGGTGACGAGGATTTCCGACGAGGTCGACTGCTCTTCGAACGACGGCGCCTCGCGGTGGATCGGGCGGTACATGGTGGTCTTGATCGGGCCCTGTTCGTCGATCGGCGCGCCGACGACGTTCATGATCCGGCCGAGGGTGCCGGGGCCGACCGGGGCCAGGATCGAGGTGCCGGTGTCGGTCACCGGCTGGCCGCGGGTCAGGCCTTCCGAGGTATCCATGGCGATGGTGCGGACCATGTTCTCGCCGAGGTGCTGGGCGACTTCCAGCACCAGGGTGAAGGGTTGGCCGGTCTTCTGGTCGACGTTCTGCGTCTCGAGGGCGTTCAGGATCGCCGGCAGCTGGCCGGTGAACTCGACGTCGACGACGGCGCCGATGACCTGGGCGATCTTGCCCACGCCGGTGCCGGCCGTATAGGCGGCGTTGCCGGTGGCGGCGGCGGCTTTCGGAGCCTTGGGAGCGGCCGGCTTGCGGGCGGCGGGTTTCTTGGCGGTGGTGTCGGTCATCGGTTCGTTCCGTTCGGAAGGTCGTGCGTGGCGTATCAGGGCGGGGTTCGGATCAGAGGGCTTCGGCGCCGGCGATGATCTCGATCAGTTCGGTGGTGATCTGGGCCTGGCGTTTGCGGTTGTACTGCAGGGTCAGGCTGTTGATCAGGTCGCCCGCGTTGCGGGTGGCGTTGTCCATGGCGGCCATCTGGGCGCCGAAGAAGCTGGCCTGGTTCTCGTACAGGGCGGCCAGCACCTGGGTGGTGATGTTGCGGGGCAGCAGGGTCTCGAGGATTTCCTCTTCCGAGGGCTCATACTCATAGACCGCGCCGTTCAGGTCGATCGGCGGGGCGTCGCCGTCGACCACGGCCGGGATCAGCTGTTTCGGCGTCGGCACCTGGGCGATGACCGACTGGAAGCGGCTGTAGAACAGGGTCACGACGTCGGCGTTTCCGGCCTCGAACTCCTCGGCGATCAGGGCCGCGACCGGCTCCGCCGCCGGCAGGCCGATGACCTTGTGGTCCGACATCTCGAAGGTGCGCACCAGGCGGTCGCCGTACAGGCGGCTCAGGCCGTCGCGGACCTTGCGGCCCACGGCGATGATCCGCACGTCCTTGCCCTCGTTGAGCAGGGTCCGGATGCGCTCGCGCGCGGCCCGGATGACGTTGGTGTTGAAGCCGCCGGCCAGACCCTTGTCGCCGGTGGCGACGACGATCAGGTGCTTCTGGTCAGAGCCCGTGCCCGCCAGCAGCTTGGGCGCCCCGTCGCCCGAGACGCCGGCCGCCAGATTGGCGATCACGGCGGCCATCTTGCGGGCGTAGGGACGGGCGCTCTCGGCCTGGTCCTGGGCGCGCTTCAGCTTGGCCGCGGCGACCATGTTCAGGGCCTTCGTGATCTTCTGCGTGGACTTCACGCTTCCGATCCGATTGCGCATTTCCTTGAGGCTGGCCATCCGGGGCTACTCTCTCGCTATCCGGGCCGGGCTCAGGCGAAGGTCTTGAGGAAGGCGTCCAGCACCGACTTCAGCTCGGCTTCGAGCTCGGCGGTGAGGTCCTTCTTGGCGCGGATGCCGTCCAGCAGGCCCTTGTTGGAGGACTTGATGCGGGCCAGCAGCTCGCTCTCGAAGCGGCCGATGTCGCCGACAGCGATGCCATCGAGGTAGCCGCGCGTGCCGGCGTAGACCGAGACGACCTGCTCTTCCATGGTCAGCGGCGAGTACTGGGGCTGTTTCAGCAGCTCGGTCAGGCGCGCGCCGCGGGCCAGCAGCTTCTGGGTCGAGGCGTCGAGGTCCGAGCCGAATTTCGCGAAGGCGGCCATTTCCCGATACTGGGCCAGCTCGCCCTTGATCGAGCCGGCGACCTTCTTCATCGCCTTGGTCTGGGCCGAGGAGCCCACGCGCGACACCGAGATGCCGACGTTCACGGCCGGGCGGATGCCCTGGTAGAACAGGTCGGACTCGAGGAAGATCTGGCCGTCGGTGATCGAGATCACGTTGGTGGGGATGTAGGCCGAGACGTCGTTGGCCTGGGTTTCGATCAGCGGCAGGGCCGTCATCGAGCCCGAGCCGTAGTCGGCGTTCAGCTTGGCCGAACGCTCCAGCAGGCGGCTGTGCAGATAGAAGACGTCGCCCGGATAGGCTTCGCGGCCCGGCGGACGGCGAAGCAGCAGGGACATCTGGCGGTAGGCCACGGCCTGTTTGGACAGGTCGTCATAGACGATCAGGGCGTGCATGCCGTTGTCGCGGAAGAACTCGCCCATGGCCGTGCCCGAGAACGGGGCCAGGAACTGCAGCGGGGCCGGCTCCGACGCCGTGGCGGCGACGACGATCGTGTAGTCCAGGGCGCCGCGCTCCTCGAGCGTCTTGACGATCTGGGCCACGGTCGAGCGCTTCTGGCCGATGGCGACATAGATGCAATACAGCTTCTCGCCTTCCGACGCGGCGGCCGCGTTGGTGCTCTTCTGGTTCAGGATGGTGTCGATGGCGACGGCGGTCTTGCCGACCTGACGGTCCCCGATGATCAGTTCGCGCTGGCCGCGGCCGATCGGGATCAGGGTGTCGATGGCCTTCAGGCCGGTCTGCATCGGCTCGTGCACCGACTTGCGCGGGATGATGCCGGGAGCCTTGACGTCGACGCGGCGGCGCTCGGTGAACTGGATCGGACCCTTGCCGTCGATCGGCTCGCCCAGCGGGTTGACGACGCGGCCCAGCAGGCCCTTGCCGACCGGAACGTCCACGATCTCGCCCAGACGGCGGACCTCGTCGCCCTCGGCGATCTGGTTGTCCTGGCCGAAGATCACGGCACCGACGTTGTCGCGCTCGAGGTTCAGGGCCATGCCCTTCACGCCGGCCTTGGGGAATTCGATCATCTCGCCGGCCTGGACATTGTCCAGACCGTGGATGCGGGCGATGCCGTCGCCGACCGACAGCACCTGGCCGACGTCGGACACGTCGGCTTCGACGCCGAAGGAGGCGATCTGCGACTTGAGGATGGCCGAGATTTCGGCGGCGCGGATGTCCATGACAGGCTCTCTGTTATCGTCTTGTCAGCACGGCCCCGTCGGAGCCGCGAGCGTGGGGGTCAGGCCCTTCTGAGGGCGAATTTCATCTGGTCGAGCTTGGTCTTCAGCGAGGCGTCGAACAGTTTCGAGCCGACCTTGACCTTCAGTCCGCCCAGGATCGACGGATCGACGCGGGCGGTCATTTCGGGATCCTTGCCCAGCGAGGCGCGCAGGGCGGTCTGGATGGACTTCATCTGGGCGGCGGTCAGGGCCTGGGCCGATACGACCTCGGCGGCGACCACGCCGGTCTTCTTCGCATAGAGCAGGTCGAAGCCGGCGATCACGGCCGTCAGGTCGCGCGAGCGGCCGTTCTGGGCCAGCAGGCCGAGGAAATTCTTCGTCACGCCGTTGAACTTCGCCTTGTCGGCGATGGCGACGAGGCCCTTTTGCTGATCCTCGGCGGCGATGACCGGCGACCGGGCCAGACGGCGCAGGTCCGCGCTCTCGTTCCAGGCCGCGCGCAGCGAGGCCAGGTCGGCGCGAACGGCGTCCAGAACGCCCGTTTCATCAGCGAGGTCGAACAGCGCCTGTGCGTAGCGCTCGCCGACTTCCGTCGTCCTGTAGTCGTCAGCCACTTGTCATGTCCGCGCGGTTGGCGTTCGGGTTGCGACCGGCGGCGTGTCCGCGCCAGTCAAATGTCTGAAATGCTTTGAGAAAGCACTTGGGGGACGCGTCTTGCAACGCGCCCTCCGGCTCAGCCGGGCGCCTGATAGCATCGTAACCCCCCCGCCGCAACCGGGACAGGCCGCCGCAACCCGTCGGATTGCCGCACCGGCAACCGGCGCTGTACAGAAGCATTTCGGCCTCACGCCCTCAGGATCCCGCCACAGATGTTCGACTCCATACTGCCCCTTCTCTCGGACCCGGCCGCGTGGGCGGCGCTCGTCACCCTGATCGTGATGGAGGTGGTGCTGGGGATCGACAACCTCATCTTCATCTCCATTCTCTCGAACAAGCTGCCGGAAGAACATCGCTCGCGCGTCCGCCGCATCGGCATCTCGCTGGCGCTGATCATGCGTCTGGCCCTGCTGTCGATGATCGCATGGATCGTCAGCCTGACCGCGCCGGTCTTCACCGTCATGGACAACGCCTTCTCGTGGAAGGACATGATCCTGATCGCCGGCGGCCTCTTCCTCGTCTGGAAGGCGACCAAGGAGATTCACCACACGGTCGATCCCGCCCCGTCCCATGACCTTCTGGACAAGAAGGACGTGGTCATCTCCAACGTGGGATCGGCCATCTTCCAGATCATCCTGCTGGACCTGGTGTTCTCGATCGACTCCATCCTGACCGCGGTCGGCATGACCGATCACCTGCCGATCATGGTGGTGGCCGTTCTGGTCGCCGTCACCGTCATGCTGCTGGCGGCCGATCCTCTGGCGAACTTCATCAACAAGAACCCGACCGTGGTCATGCTGGCCCTCGGCTTCCTTCTGATGATCGGCATGGTGCTGATCGCCGAGGGTTTCGGGGCCCATGTGCCCAAGGGCTATATCTACGCCGCCATGGCCTTCTCGGCCGGGGTCGAGATCCTGAACATGTGGAGCCGCAAGGCCGGGACCAAGCGCGAGGACGCCCAGAGGTTGAGGGCCCAGGCCGATCAGGCCGAGGTGAGGGCCAAGGCGGCCGAGGCCGACGCCGACGCGTCCGAGAGCCGCGCCTGATCCATGCGGACCGGCGCGCCAGCTCTGGCGGTCGCCCTCGTCCTGGGGCTGGCCGCCCTCGTCGCTCCCGCGGCGGCGTTCGCCCAGACGCCGGTCTATGGCTTCGAGGTCGTCCGGACCTATCCGCACGACCGGCGCGCCTTCACCCAGGGGCTGGCCTTTCACGACGGCGAACTGCTGGAGAGCACGGGCCGCTATCCGTCGACGGTGCGGCGCGTCCGGCTCGAGGATGGCGTCGTCCTGCAGCGGCGGGAACTGGACGACGAATATTTCGGCGAGGGCCTGACCGTCGTGGGCGACAGAATCGTCACCCTGACATGGAAGAACGGCAAGGCCTTCGTCTGGGACGCCGACGACCTCGAGCCCCGCGGCGAGCATGCCTATGAGGGCGAAGGCTGGGGGCTGACCCATGACGGCGGGCGGCTGATCCTGTCGGACGGCACGGCAGCCTTGCGCTTCCTCGATCCCGTGACGCTGGCCGAGACCGGCCGCGTCCCCGTGACACTGCAGGGCCGCCCGGTCAGCCAGATCAACGAGCTGGAATGGGTCGAGGGCGAGGTCTTCGCCAACCTGTGGCAGACCGATTTCATCGTCCGGATCAATCCGGCCACGGGCGAGATCACCGGCATCATCGACCTGACCGGCCTGATGCCGGACCGCAGCGGGCTGGATCCGACCGACGCCGTGCTGAACGGGATCGCCTGGGATCCGGTGGGGCGGCGGTTGTTCGTCACCGGCAAGAATTGGCCGACGCTGTTCGAAATCCGCCTCACGGGTCCGCGTTAGTCGTCTCCCTCCCCCGAAGTGGGGAGGGACGGCGAAGCGAAGCGGAGCCCGGGTGGGGAACGCCAGTAACGCACCGACGGCGCCCGGCTTCGAACTTCCCCACCCGGATCGGCTACGCCGATCGTCCCGCCCCCCTTCGGGGGAGGGAGACGCGCCTCCCGAAAACTGTACGGGTCCACATCCACCGACAGCCGCACCGACCCCGGAACCTTCACCCGCGCCAGCCAGGCCCGCAGGAAGCCCTGAAGGTCGACGTCGCGGTCGGCCCGGACCAGCAGCCGCTTGCGCCGCCGTCCCCGCACCAGGGCCAAAGGGGCGTCGGCGGGGCCGTAGACCTCGAGCCGCTCGGCATTGGGAATCGAACCGGCCAGTTCGCGCGCCAGCTTCTCGACCGCGGCCGCGTTCTCGCTGGACAGGATGATCGCCGCCAGTCGCCCGTATGGGGGCAGGAAGGCCGCCTCCCGCTCGGCCATCTCGGCCGCCACGAAGGCGTCGCGGTCGCCGGCCGCGAGGGCCATCAGCACCGGATGCTCGGGGGTCCAGGTCTGCAGGATGGCGCGCCCCGGCCGGTCGGCCCGGCCCGCTCGGCCGGTGGCCTGGGTCAGCAGCTGGAAAGTGCGTTCCGCCGCCCGCAGATCGCCGCCGCGCAGGCCCAGGTCGGCGTCGACCACCCCCACGAGCGTGAGCAGAGGGAAATTGTGGCCCTTGGCCGCCGCCTGGGTGGCGACGAGGATATCGATCTCACCATCCGTCATGCGCCGGATCAGCGCGCGGGCGGATCGGGCGTCGGGGGCGGTGTCCGAGCTGAACACCGCCGTGCGCGCCTCGGGGAACAGCTGGCGCACCTCCTCCTCGACCCGCTCGACCCCCGGGCCGACGGAGACAAGGCTGTCCGCCGCCCCACACGAAGGACACAGCTTCGGCCGCGCCATGTTGAAGCCGGTCAGGTGGCAGACCAGCCGCCCGGTGTAGCGATGCTCGACCAGCCAGCTGTCGGTGTCGGGCGCCGTCATCCGGTGGCCGCAGGCCCGGCAGAGGACCACGGGCGCATAGCCGCGCCGGTTCAGGAACAGAAGCGTCTGCTCACCGCGCAGCAGGGTCTCGCCGATGGCCTCGCGCAGGGGCTGGGACAGCCAGGTCTGGGGATCGGGCGGGCACTGGCGCAGGTCCAGCAGCGACACCTCGGGCAACAGCGCCGCCCCGTGCCGCGCCGCCAGCTTCAGCCAGCCGTAGCGGCGCTGATGCACGTTCCACAGCGTCTCCAGCGACGGCGTGGCGGAGGCCAGCACCACCGTCGCCCCCTCGATCCGCGCCCGGGCCACGGCGAGGTCGCGCCCGTGATAGACCAGCCCTTCGTCCTGTTTGAACGAGCCGTCGTGCTCCTCGTCCACGACCAGCAGCCGCAAATTCACATAGGGCAGGAACAGCGCCGACCGCGCCCCGACCACGATGTTGCAGCGGCCGGCGCAAACCGCTTCCCAGACCTGTCGCCGGCGCGGCGGGGCGACGCCCGAATGCCATTCCGCCGGCGCGGCGCCGAAGCGGGCCGTGATCCTCGCGATCAGGTCCTGCGTCAGGGCGATCTCGGGCAACAGGATCAGGATCTGCGCCGCCGGATCGGCCTTCAGCGTCCGCGCCGCCGCTTCCAGATAGGCCTCGGTCTTGCCCGAGCCGGTGACCCCGTCCAGCAGGAAGGGGGCGAAGCCGCCTTTCGCCGTCGCCTCAGCCAGCACCGTCGCCGCCGCCGCCTGGTCGGGATTCAGCGCCGCCGGGGCATGGTCGGGATCGGGCGCGTCGAAGGCGGCCACCGCCTCGATCTCGACCACCTCCAGCACCCCCTCGTCGACCAGCCCCTTGACCACGCCCGAGGACACGCCCGCCGCCCGCGCCAGATCGGGCCCCGGCATCGACCGCCGCCCCAACGCCTCCAGCACCGCAGTCCGCGCCGCCGTCAATTTGGCCGGCATCCGCTCCCCCACCCGCCGCACGCGCCGCTCCGGTCGGGGCCGGGGGGCGCGCAGCCCCTTCAGCGCCGCCGCGGCCATCTCCCCCGGCGCGCTCAGCGTCCAGCGCGCGGCCCATTCGACGAAATCCACGGTCCGTTCGGGAAGTCGCGGATCGTCCAGCACATGATCGAGGGCCTTCAGCCGCCGGTTCGATCCCGTCGTCTCGCGCGCCTCCGAGACAATGCCCCGCAACAGCCTTGGTCCCAGCGGCACGGCGACCTGGTCGCCGCGCGCCACATCCATGCCCTCGGGGACCTCGTAGTCGAAGGCCTCGGACACCGGCAGGGGGATGAGGACGCTGGCGACTTTCAAATCCTCCCCCCTCGGGGGAGGTGGCGCGGCGCGCCTTCGCGCCGTGCCGGAGGGGTGTCGGCGGGCACGCCGGAGTCCGGGGCGGCGCCCCTCCACCATGCTACGCATGGTCTCCCTCCCCCGCAGGGGGAGGATTTGGCTCGCGCTTCAGTCAGCCGGGCGCTAAACCCCGTCCCCATGAAACTCTTCCTCGACACAGCCGACGTCGCCGTCATCAAGGACATGGTCCCCACCGGCATGGTGGACGGCGTCACCACCAATCCCTCGCTGATCGCCAAATCCGGTCGCAACATCGCCGAGGTCATCGCCGAGATTTGCGCCCTCGTCGAGGGGCCGATCTCCGCCGAGGCGGTGGCGACCGATTTCGAGACCATGGTGAAGGAGGGCGAGAAACTCGCCGCCATCGCCCCCAACGTCGTCGTGAAGCTGCCCCTGACCTGGGACGGGCTGCGCGCCGCGCGCGCCTTCGCCGACAAGGGGATCAGGACCAACGTCACCCTCTGCTTCTCGGCCGCCCAGGCCATGCTGGCGGCCAAGGCCGGCGCGACCTTCATCTCGCCCTTCGTCGGCCGGCTGGAAGACCACGGCGCTGACGGCATCGGCCTGCTGGAGGAGATCCGGGTGCTGTACGATGTGCACGGCTTCGATACGCAGATTCTGGCCGCCTCCTTGCGCAATCCGGCCCATGTCAGCGCCGCCGCCGTCGCCGGCGCGGACGCCGCGACCATCCCCGCCGACGTTTTCAAGGCCCTGGTCAAGCACCCGTTAACCGACAAGGGGCTTGATGCCTTCCTGGCGGACTGGGGCAAGACGGGTCAGTCCATCCTGTAGACCCACCTCGAGGAGAGGTCATTGAGCGGCAAGCCTGACCCTTCCCCGAAGTCCCCGCCGGCCGAGCCCCACTGGCCCGAGATTCGCGCCTGGCTGCAGGCCAACCCCCAGACCCTGCTGGATGACCGCTCCCTGCTGGAGGAGATCGGGCTCAAGCCCCACGGCCGCAACGTGGTCGAGTTCGGCCGCGCCGCCCTGACGAAGCTGGAAGAGGCCGCCGAGCGCGAGGCCGACGCCCGCAAACGCATCGAATCCATCGCCCGCGCCAATTTCGCCGCCCAGACCCAGACCCATGTCGCCGCCCTCGATCTGATGGAGGCGCGTAACCCGTCCGATCTGGCGCGGCGGCTGGACGCCGTTGCACAGGGACGGTTCGGCCTGGCCGGCGCGGCCATCGCCCTGGAGAAGCCCGGCGGCGTGCCGTTCGGCTGGCGGGGGCTGGAGGCCGGCGGCGTCGACTCCCTGCTGGGCGAACACGGCCTGACCTGGCTGGGTCCCAATTTCGACGGCCTGAACCTGTTCGGGGCCTCGGAGGCCGGGGTGAAGTCGGTCGCCCTGATCCGCATGGCGCCGCAGTTCCCGGGTTCCGACACGCCGGCCCGACACGCCCTCTGCGCCTTCGGTTCGCCCGAGGACGATGGCTTCACCCCCACCATGGGCTGCGAACTGGTGGCCTTCATCGCCCGGGTGGTGGAACGGACAGCCGAGCGATGGCCGATTCTCAACTGACCACCGCCGATCAGGCGCTTGCGGCCTGGCTGGAGCATCTGGCCCACGAACGACGGCTGGCCGCGAACACGCTTGAAGCCTACGGCCGCATCGGTCGCCTGTACCTCGCCTTTCTGGAACGGCATCGCGGCGGGGGGCAGCGCCTCGCCGATCTCGGCTCGGTGACGGCGGCCGAGGTCAGGGCCCACCTGGCCGAGCGCCGATCGGGCGACCACCCGCTGGCGGCGCGCTCGATCAGCCAGACGCTGTCGGCCATCCGCGCCTTCCATGGCTTCCTCGACCGGCGCTGCGCCACCCCGGCGCCGCAACTCGCCCTGGTGCGCGGACCCCGCATCAAGCCCTCCCTGCCCCGCCCCGTCAGCGAGGACCAGGCGCGCGGCCTGTTGCAGGAGACCGACGCGGATCCGGACGCCGAGGCCTGGGAGGCCGCGCGCGACCGCGCCGTCCTGACCCTGCTCTACGGCTGCGGTCTGCGTGTTTCGGAAAGCCTCTCACTGACCCGCGCCGACGCTCCGCTGTCAGCGACCCTGCGCATCACCGGCAAGGGCGGCAAGACCCGGCTGGCCCCTGTCCTGCCCGCGGTGCGCGCGGCGGTGGACGGCTATCTGGCCGTGCAGCCCTTTCCGCTCGCGCCCGCCGACGCCCTGTTTCGCGCCCGGCGCGGGGGGCCTCTGACGCCGCGCCATGTCCAGGCCATGGTCCAGCGCCTGCGCGGCCGGCTGGGCCTGCCGGTCTCGGCCACGCCGCACGCCCTGCGCCACAGCTTCGCCACCCATCTGCTCGGGGCCGGGGCGGACCTGCGCTCGATCCAGGAACTGCTCGGCCACGCCAGCCTGTCCACGACCCAGAAATACACCGCCGTCGATGCACAGCGCCTGCTGGAAGCCTATGCCTCGGCGCACCCCCGGGGCTGAAAGAACCCGGGCTGGTCAGCGTTCCTGAACGCGGTACAGTGACGCTCAAAACCGCTGGGGAGGCGGCGCTGGGTGTGAGTGATTCTCGGGGTCTTGACCGTCGCGGCCTGATCGCCGGCCTGACCGCGGCCGTCGGCGTGGGTGCGGCCCGGCCCGCCGCAGCCCAGGACACGCAGGAAGACGCGGAGTCCGGGGTCGAGGTAGAGCCGATCCAGCTGCTGACAAATCTGTTCACCCGTGTCGGCGCCGCGGTTTTCATCGACAACCGGGGTCCCTTCACCTTTGTGATCGACACGGGCGCCGGCGCCACCTCGATCGCCGACAGCCTGGCGGACCGGCTGGCCCTGCCGCCGCTCCAGCCGGTGCTGGTGCACGGCATCACCGAGGCGCGGATCACCCGCAGCGTCGCCGTGAGCCGGCTGCAGATCAGCGGCCTGGGGTTCCGCGACCTGACCTGTCCGGTCTTTCCGCGCGACCAGCTGGGCGCGGACGGCCTGATCGGCCTCGACGTTCTGGGACGGTTCAAGCTTCGCTTCGACGTCGTGCGGCGCGCGGCCAGCCTGACCATGCGCGGCGTCGCCATCGTCATGGGCGGAGACATGCAGACCGGCTCGCGCATTCGCCGGGAGGGACTGCGGGCGACGACCGGCCGCTTCGGCCAGATGATGCTGACCCAGGTGACGGTCGATGGTCAGCCCACGGTCGCCTTCATCGACAGCGGCGCGCAGTATTCGATCGGAAATCTGGCGCTTCGGCGGGCGATCGCGGCGCGGCGGCGGGACGGCGGACGGCTGTCCCGGGCGGTGCCCATCTATGGCGTGACGGGCCAGAGCCTGAGCGCCGATCTGGCGCGGGTCGATGATCTGAGGCTCGGCGCGACCCGGCTGGGGTCCACCCCCCTGCTGTTCGCCGACCTGCACTGTTTCCAGACCCTGGGCCTGAGCGACCGGCCGGCCCTGCTGATCGGCGCCGACCTGCTGGGCCGGTTCCGCGAGGTCACCCTCGACTTCCCCAATGACACGGTGACCTTCGCCGGACTGCGCCGTCAGTCGACCCGGGTGCTGGAGATTTCGGGAAGCTAGACCGAAATCGGTCTGGAGCCTGATTCACGCATCGGCGGAAACGCGAAGCGATTCCACCTCAACCGATCAGGCTCTAGGCCTGCATCGTCCAGCCCTCGACGCCCATGGCCGCCTGTTTGACGGCTTCGGAGCGGGTCGGGTGCGGGTGGCAGGTGCGGGCGATGTCTTCCGACGACCCGCCGAAGGCCATGGCCACGCAGGCCTCGCCGATCATTTCGCCCGCCTGCGGCCCCAGAATGTGGACGCCGAGGATGCGGTCGGTCGCCGCGTCGGCCAACACCTTCGCGAAACCGTCGGTCTCATGGTTGATCTTGGCCCGGCTGTTGGCGCTGAAAGGGAATTTGCCGATCTTGTAGGCCACGCCCGCCTCTTTCAGCTGGTCCTCGGTCTTGCCGACCCAGGCGACCTCGGGGGCGGTGTAGACCACGCTGGGAACCAGATCGTAGTCGACGTGCCCGGCCTTGCCGGCGATCAGTTCGATCACCGCCACCGAATCCTCCTCGGCCTTGTGCGCCAGCATCGGGCCGTGGGTGACGTCGCCGATGACCCAGACGCCCTCGGCGACCCGGAAATGATCGTGGTCCACGAAGCCGCGCTTGTCGGGTGTGACGCCCACCGTCTCCAGGCCCAGACCCTCGGTGTAGGGACGGCGGCCGATGGCGACCAGAACGACGTCGCCCTTCAGCGATTCGGCGGCGCCGCCCGCGGCCGGCTCGACGGTCAGTTCGACGCCGTCCTTCGACGCCTTCGCGGCCGTGACCTTCGACCCCAGTTTGAACGCCATCCCCTGTTTGGTCAGGCTGCGCTGGAAGGCCTTGGCCAGGTCGCTGTCCATGCCCGGGGTGATGCGGTCCAGATATTCGACCACCGTCACCTGCGCGCCCAGCCGGCGCCAGACCGAGCCCAGCTCCAGACCGATGATGCCGGCGCCGACGACGATCAGATGTTTGGGAACGGCCGGCAGCGACAGGGCTCCTGTCGAATCCACCACCTTGCCGTCCTCGAAGGCCACGCCCGGCAGGGGCGTGGGCTCGGAGCCGGTGGCGATGACGATATTCTTCGCGGCCAGAACGCTGACCGATCCGTCGGCCGCGGTGACCTCGACCCGGCCCGCGCCGGCGATGCGGCCGCGCCCCCGGACCCAGTCGACCTTGTTCTTCTTGAACAGGAACTCGATCCCCTTGGTCAGGGCGGTCACGCTCTCCGACTTCTGGGCCATCATTTGCGCCAGGTTCAGTTTCGGCGTCACCTCGATGCCGAGGCCGGCGAACCCCTTGCCCGCCAACTCATAGAGTTCGGAGGCGTGCAGCAACGCCTTGGACGGCATGCAGCCGACATTGAGACAGGTTCCGCCAAGGGTCTCGCGCATCTCGACGCAGGCGGCGGTCAGGCCCAGCTGGCCCGCCCGGATGGCCGCGTTATACCCCCCCGGACCGCCGCCGATGATGACGACGTCATACGAGGCGCTGGGAACGGCGGCTTCAGCCATGGAATCTCTCTGTCGTGGGCGCGGGAAGGCGCGCGGAACCTAGCGGCCCGCCCGCGAGGGTCAACCGCAGCGCCGCATATAGGGAGCGCCGGGGCGGTCCGGCAGCCGGAATTCAGAAATTCAGCTGGCCGGCTTCGCGCTTGCGGCGGATACGGCGGCTCGCGATGACCACCAGCACGCCCAGCAGGAAGACCGCGCCCAGCACCAGCCAGACCGGATCGACCGGCAGGCCGCCGACGGCCTCGGGCGCCGCCATGGTCGTGGGGCCGCCGGACCGGGCGGCGACATCGCCTCCACCCTGCTGGTCGAGCGCCAGCCGGAGCACGGCGTCGGCCATGAAGCCGAGGAAATAGGCCACGGCGGCCTTTGGATTGCCCGAGCCCAGCATCAGGGCGGCGATCAGATACAGGACCACCGCACCGGCCCAAAGGGTCCAGGCCGGCAGGAAGCCGAACAGTTCTCCGCCGGACTCGGCTTCGGCGCCCATGCGCGACGCCGCCACATCGGGCCCGGCGCCTTCCAGGAAGGGAGAGATGAACGGCCAGGCCAGCCAGCCGGCGTAGCCGATGACCGCCAGCACCACGATGAACCGCAACAGCTTCATGTCGAACCTCCCGCCCCCGTTAACCACCATAGCGCGGCCCGTCGAACGGTGAAAGGCGGCGGCTCAGACGGCGTTGGGAAGGGTGATGGAGACCTCGGCGCCTTCACCGGGCGCGCTGTCGATCGACAGGACGCCCCCCGATTGGCGGGCGAAGGCATAGGCCTGGGACAGGCCCAGACCCGCCGCGCCCTCGCGGGTGGTGAAGAAGGGCTCGACCGCGCGGGCGGCCAGATCGCGGTCCATGCCCGGACCACTGTCGCGCACGCTCAGACGCACCCCGCCTTCGAGCATGGTCTCCAGCCGCACGGCGACCGATCCCTGGCCGGCGACGGCGTCGACGGCGTTCTGGGTCAGACTGCGAACCGCGCCCTCGAAGGCGACGGGGTCAAGGCGCACGGGCGCGGCCTCGGACGGTCCTTCAATCATCAGGTCGACGCCCGGCACGCCCAGGGCGCGCAGCCGTGTCTCCATGCCGCGCAGCAGGACGCCGGCGTCGAGAACCCGCAGCACCGGCTCGTCATCGCCCTGCGAGAAGGCGGTCAGACGGCGGGTCAGCAGTTCGCCCTTCTGGCCGGCGGCCAGGGCGGCCTCGCCGATGCGGCGTACGCGGGTCGGATCGTCGGCCTGGCGCAGCATCATGTCGAGGGCGCCGGTCATGACCCCCAGCAGGGCGTTGAAGTCGTGCGCCAGTCCGCCGGTCAGGCGACCGACGCTTTCCATCCGGCGACCGCCGGCCAGTTCGGCCTCGGCGTCTTCCGTGGCCTGACGCGCGGCGGCCCGGGCGGCTTCGGCCTCCTCGCGGGCGGCGGCGGCGGCGGCCAGGGCCTCTTCGGCCTGCTGTCGGGCCGATTCAGCGGCCTCGCGCAGGGCCAGGGTCTCATCGGATACCGTCTCCGGCGAGACGTCCGTCTCCACGACGACCGGCTCGGCGGCCGGAACCGGATCGGCGCGCTCCCCGGCCAGCAGCAGGGCATCCACCCGGCCGTCGGCGTCGGTCAGCGGCAGCATGGACCAGCGGATGGCGTCCTCGCCGCCCTGGCGGGATGTGATGGGCTCCGCCTCTCCGGCCTCGGCCGACAGCGCGGCGCGCAACGCCTGACGGCCCTCGACGCGCTCCGGCTCGGCCAGGAACAGATCGGCGAAGTCGCCGTCCGCTTCGGGTCGGCCCAGCACCAGCAGGGCGGTGCGGTTGGCCTCGCGCACCCGCCCGTCGGAACCCACGACCACCAGGGCGCTCGAGGCGGCGTCAAAGACCCGGCGGGTCAGGTCGTCGGACGGGGCGGGCATCGGGTCCGGCATGATGACTTCGGGAGTCTGCAGCCCTTCGGTCTCGACGATGGCGGCGGTCGAGCCCGTGATCTGGCCCAGTTCGTTCTCGATCGGCATGGCCGTGACCGAGACCAGCATCTTGCGACGCGAGGCCGGGTTGGCCAGCAGGTGCTGGAATCCCCGCACCGTCTGGCCGCGCAGGGCGCGGGCGCTGGGCAGCAGGTCGGGCGGCACCGGCCGGCCGTCCGGGAAGGTGATGCCCCAGGTCGCCGAATGGAAGCGCAGGCCGATCAGTTCGGCGTCCTTGCGGCCCAGCAGCTGGTGGGCGGCGCGGTTGGCGAAAACGAATTTGCCCTGCCGGTCGGTCTCGACCAGGGCGACGGGAATGGCGTTCAGGGTCTCGAACAGCCGCTTCTGGGAATCGTCGGCGACGCGCTGGACCAGATCCAGCTGATCCGAGGCGCTGACGTGACGCGTGCTGTTGCGGAAGGCGAACCACAGGGCGACGAGGCCCACGAGCCAGCCCACGATGGCGGCGGCGCTCAACACCCACATCCAGTTGACCTGGCCTTCGAGAAACATGCGACCCGACTGTCCCGTTCTGGCGCACGCGCGCCTGTCCGGGGGATGCCTTGCAAACGGCGAACCGGACCGGCCCGCTTTCGCCCCTGAGGCGACCTAGCCGGGCTTGGCCGCGGGGTCCAGCGCCACGGCGCCGGATCGGGACAGGACGGACTGTTTCAGGCGATCCGGACCCGGCGCCGGTCCATCGCGCCGAGAACCGTTATCCCGATCGGGATCAGCCAATAGGTCACGCCCGGAAGCCACGGCGCCGCCGCCAGGGCCGGCGTCAGGGCGACCAGGCCGGACACCACCCCGGTCACGGCCGCCAGCGCCCAGGTCCGCGCCCATGACCGGGCCGCCAGCCGCCTGTCCGCGTCGCCCGGGTCCATGGTCGCCAACGCCTGCCGGAACAGCAGGGTGAACAGGACCGACAGGATCGAGAATCCGAGGCCATAGATCAGATAGGTCCAGCCCAGCTGGTCGAAGCTGGTGATCAGGCCGGCGCCAGGCAGCCGCCCGCCCGAGATGAAATGCGCCGCCGTCTCGATCAGCAGCCGCAGGGGAAAGACGAACACCAGAACGGCGAAGACGATGGCCAGGCTGAGCAGGGTCGCCCGGCCATCTCTTTTCGGGCCCAGCGAGGACCATGTCCGATGGGCCAGCCAGAACATGACGATCAGGGCGAAGCCGCCGAGGAAGGTCCGGAATCCGCATCAGCGCGCGGGTCAGGTCGGTGAACGACTCCAGCGGCTGGCCGCCGGCGATGATCAGCAGCGACACCGCGAAGGCGAACGCCGCATCGACGAAGGCGTCCAGCCTCTGCGATTCGACCGGCCGTCCACCGGATGGTCCCTGCATCTTGTCGTCCATGACCGCGTCCTCCCCGACGAAGCGGGTCGGTGCGCGACTCAGGATCGGGTGGCAACGGAAGCGGCCGAACTCAACCCCAACGATACGGCAGGGCGACCGCGAACAGCTGCTCGCGATTGCTCACGCCCAGCTTGGCGTAGATGCGGCGGACATGCGTCCGGGCGGTCTGCACCGAGATCGACAGCTGGGCCGCGGTCTCATCGACGGGCGACCCGTCCAGCAGACTGCGCAGGATCCGCGTCTCGGAAGGCGTCAGGCCGAGATGGGCGCCGAGGTCGGCCCACAGGTAGCGGTCGTCGCCGTCCATCGCCTGCCAGGTCAGCATCCAGGCCGTTGACGCGGCGGGCGGGGCGATGGGCTCCACCCGCACCAGCCAGGCCTCGTCCGCCTTCAGCACCCAGAGCCCGGGTTCGGCGCCCATCCCGGCGAGATAGGATCGCAGGCTTTCCTCATGACGGCGCGGCGAAAGTATCAGGCGGTTGTCGCCCACGCTGACCTGGCTCCGGCCTGACGTGAGGGACAGCGCCGCCGCATTGATCCACAGCACCTCGAGGTCTGACCCGACCAGCATCTCCGGTGTCCGGCCCGTCGCTGCACGATGATCGAAACAGGCGGCCGCGTCGGCGGCTGCGGGTATCGCCAGGGGCGACAGGAGGCGCGGAGCCAGCATCAGAATCCCCGGACTAACGAGGCGACAATCTAGCTGCGGCCTCCGCGCGTCCCCACGCCCGGGCGTCCCAATCCCTTGACCCGGCGTCCCGTTCCCGTGGATCAGCCTGTCCGGGAGCGGTTGAGCCAGTCGAGCCAGACGTCGTACCGATAGGACAGTCGGCGCGCGCCCTTCACAGCCAGGCCGGAGATCGGGGAGCCCGCCGACTCGCTGGGCGAATGGCCAAAACGGTTGCGGAACACGCGGCTGAAATGGGCCTCGCTGGCGAAGCCGTGCTGATAGGCGACCTCGGACACGGTGGGATGGCGTCCGGCGCGGCGGCGCAGGACATCCCGGGCGCGGTCGAGCCTCAGCGTCTGAACCCGCCTCTGCACGCCACCGTAGTCGGCGAAGGCGCGGTAGAGGGTGGAACGGGATGCGCCGGTCGCCGCGGCGATCTCGCCCGGCGTCAGGGTCGGGTCGAGCAGGCGGCGCTCGATCGCCCGGGTCGCCCGGATCCGGACCGTCCGGTAGACCGCCTCGGCCTGGTCGGTCGTGGGCCTCTCGATCCGTCCGACGCCGCGGCCCGCGATCAGCAACGCGGCCTCGATGGCCGCGTCGCCCTCGTCGTGGGTCAGCTGCGAAGCCACATCGGCCAGGGTCGTCAGGTGGCTGGCCAGCAGACGGCTGACCGCCTGCCCCGCGGGCATCACCAGGCCGTGGATGGTTCCATCCACCATCCAGTCGGGCGCCTGGGCGCGCGGGACGGTCAGGTTGATCACATCGACGCGCTCGAGACGGGACGCCGAAGGCCGGCCAAAATCCCGGAACTGGATCGCGCCCGGCCCGGTGTTGACGTCGCGGCCGTCGCAATCGCCGGACAGGTTCGACAGGTTCAGGAACAGATTGATGGAATCGACGTGCGATCGCCGGATCAGCGACGCGGGTCGCCGAAGGGTCTGGCCGCCGGAGCGACCGCGTCCGATGGCGCCGCTCTCGAACAGTGTGATCGAGGTGTTGTTGGTGAATTCGACGGCGTCCGCCCGGGACACCTCGGCGACCTCGTACAGGTCCCCGATCGCCTGACGATAGAAGTCAAAGGCCCCAGGTTCGCTGACAGACGAGATGTCCCACGCATGGGTGGTCGGGGACGCAACAAGCTTAGCCATTACAGGTCTTTGTGGAACGCATTTCGGCCAACCTAAGCCACAAGGCCTTTGAGGCAACCCACGAATCGACACTCGCGCCGCGCCACGGAAAATCCCGAGCGGAAGCCGGCGGCCCATCGCGCCAAAAAGCAAAAAGCCCGGCCGAAGCCGAGCTTTTCAGGTTCCAACTGGAGCGGGCGAAGAGATTCGAACTCTCGACCCCAACCTTGGCAAACTCAGGCGGCCCATGACGCCAAAGAGCAAAAAGCCCGGCCGAAGCCGAGCTTTTCAGGTTCCAACTGGAGCGGGCGAAGAGATTCGAACTCTCGACCCCAACCTTGGCAAGGTTGTGCTCTACCACTGAGCTACGCCCGCACTTCAGTCGGAGGCGGGCGTATAGCGGACGGCCCCAGCTTCTCGCAAGTCCCCAACGCACATTTCCTCGCGCTCAGGCAGCGAGGCTCCGCTAGCCGAGCGTTGGCGCCCTGCCCGCGCGTCAGCGCGGGGCGAGCCGAATGGCTCCATCAAGACGAATGCACTCGCCGTTGATGTAGACGTTGCGGGCCAGCTCCAGCACCAGCGAGGCGTAGTCCGCGGGCGTGCCCAGGCGGCTGGGGAAGGGGATGGCGGCGGCCAGGGCGTCCTGGATCTTCTGATCCATGCCGGCCATCATCGGCGTCCACATGATGCCGGGCAGGATGGTGTTGCAGCGGATGCCTTCCTGGGCCAGATCGCGGGCCACCGGCAGGGTCATGGCATGGACGCCGCCCTTGGACGCCGAATAGGCGGCCTGGCCGATCTGGCCGTCCTGGGCTGCGACCGAGGCGGTGTTGACGATCAGGCCGCGCTCGCCGTCGGCCATGGGCTCCAGCGTGACCATGCCGGCCGCCGACTGCGACAGGACGCGGAAGGTGCCGAACAGATTGACCCGCACGGTGCGTTCGAACTGGGCCATGTCGTGGGCGCGGATCTCGCCGGTGTCCTTCTTGCGGCTGACAGTCTTCTGGCCCGTGGCGATCCCGGCGCAGTTGACGGTCAGACGCTCCTGGCCGTGGGCGGCGCGGGCCTTTTCGAAACCGGCCGCGACCGAGGCGTCGTCGGTCACGTCCACATGGCAGAAGACGCCGCCGATCTCGGCGGCGATGGCCTCGCCCTTTTCGGCGTTCATGTCGAACAGGGCGACCCTGGCGCCCGTGGCCGCGATCGCCCGCGCCGTGCCCTCGCCCAGCCCCGAGGCGCCGCCCGTCACCACCGCCGCAATCGACCCGTCGAGTTTCATGGCCGGAGCCCCTATATTGCTGTTGAACCTGAGATCAGTCGCGGGGGATTTAGCCGCCATGACCACGAATGCCAAACCGATGACGCCTGAAGAGGCGCTGGACCCGTCGCGCGCCCTCGTGCCCGCGATCGTTCAGGTCAACGAGGTGCGGGTGCAGAAGGGGTTCTGGCCCAAGATTCGGCGCACGGCGGCCCGCATTCCCTTCGCCCGGCAGGTGATCAGCGTCTGGTATTCGGCGCGCGATCCCGAGACGCCCATGGCGGCCAAGGGGATCATGTTGGGCGGGCTGGCCTATTTCGTCATGCCCATCGACGCCATCCCTGACATCTTCGCCGGCATCGGCTTCACCGACGACGCGGCGGTGATCGCCGCCCTGGTCGCCACGCTGGGGGCTCACATCAAGCGGCGGCACAAGGACCAGGCCGAAGCCGCCCTGGAGCGGTTGCGCGACGCCTAGAGCGGTTGTTGCGAGCGCAGCCAGCCTGTGATCGACAGGCGATCGCGCGGGGCGAAGCTCGCCACCTGTGTCACGGCATGATGCATCGGCACGGCGAACAGGTTCAGGGCGTTGAAGGCTGGCGCGAACCCTTCCTCGACGTGACCGTCCTCTCCCTCGAAGGCCAGCACTCCACCCCAGTCGGCTCGCCACTCCCGCGTCAGGTTCAGCACATAGGCATAGAGCCGGTTCTTGCCGGCCGCCGTGTCGTCATGGCCGGTCAGGACATGGCCGGGCCGGAAGCGGGTGGCCTGGGCGTCGGCGAAGTCGATGCGGTCGTCCCCGGTCACGTCCCGGACGAAGGACAGGAAATCCGGCCCGTTGAGGAAGCCGAGGACCTCGCTGACCGCGTCGCGCGGCGCATCCTCCGGCTCCAGGTCCAGCCGGCGAGTGTCGAAGATGTACTGCATGCGGGGGTCGGCCCCGTCGACGCGGGCCCCGTCGATCCAGCCCTGTTTTCCGGCCTCGGCGGCGGCGCGGCCGCTCAGGGGCAGTTCGAAGAATTCGCCGCCGGCCGAGACGCTGACCTTCCAGCCGTCGAAAGCCTCCATGGCCGCGACCACGGCCCCGGCGCTGTCGGGGTCGAGAACGCCGGGAATATGCAGCCGCCGCCGCGCCCCGAACGCCTTGCGCAGCGCGGCCGCATCCAGCGAGGGCGACAGGCGCAGGGTCACGATTCGACCGTGACCACGACCTTGCCCATCACCGACCGGTCGCCCAACGCCTTGATCGCCTCATGGGCGCGTTCCAGCGGGAAGGTGCGGCTGACGCGCGGGCGAATCTTCCCGTCCTCCCAGAAGCGCAGAAGATCGGCCATGTTGGCGGCGTGGGCGGCGGGGTCGCGCATCACCGCCGCGCCCCAGAACACCCCGATCACCGACACCGACTTGAGCAGGGTCAGGTTCAGCGGCAGGGACGGAATCCCGGCCGGGAAGCCGACCACCAGATAGCGGCCGTTCCAGTCCATGGCCCGCAGCGCCGGTTCGCAATAGTCGCCGCCGACCGCGTCATAGACCACGTCCGGCCCGTCCCGGCCCGAGGCCAGTTTCAGCTCGCCCGACAGCTCCTTCTGCGCCGCCTTGTCCATCTTGCCGGTCGGATAGATCAGGCCGTTGTCGGCCCCGGCATCGAGGGCGAACTGGACCTTGTCATTGGTCGAGGCGGCGGCGATGACGTGCGCGCCCATGGCCTTGCCCAGCTCGACCGCCGCCACGCCGACGCCGCCGGCGGCGCCCAGCACCAGCAGACTCTCGCCGGCCTTCAACTGCGCCCGATCCTTCAGGGCGTAGTATGAGGTGCCATAGGTCATGACGAGCGCGGCGGCGGTCTCGAAATCCATGGCGTCGGGGATCTTCATCACCGAGGCCGCGGGGACCGCCAGCCGCTCGACCATGCCGCCCCAGCCGGGCACGGCGATGACCCGGTCGCCCTTGCGGACGGTGGTCACACCCTCGCCGATGGCCTCGACCACGCCCGCGACCTCGCCGCCGGGCGAGAAGGGGCGGGTCGGCTTGAACTGGTATCGGTCCTCGATGATCAGGGTGTCGGGGAAATTGACCCCCACGGCCCGCACCTCGATCACCACCTCGCCCTTCATCGGCCGGGGGTCCAGCACCTCCTCGACGACGAGGGTCTCGGGGCCGCCGGGCGCCTTGGACAGGACTGCGCGCATCAGGGGGTCTTTCTTGTGGGGAGGAGGCTGAGGTCGATCTGGCGCACCCAGCCGGTGATCGACAGGCGGGGCGCGCCGGCGAAAGGAGCGACGCTGGAGACGGCGTGGGGCTGGGGCACGCGGAACAGGTTCAGGGCGTTCCAGGCCGGGCTGTAGGCCTCGGCCACATGGCCGTCGGCGTCGATGAAATTCAGCAGCCCGCCCCAGTCGGTTCGCCAGTGCGGCGTCAGGTTCAGGACATAGGCGTACAGCCGACCCTTGCCCTCCGCCGAGTCGTCATGCTGGGTCAGATAGTGGCCCCGCTCGTAGCGGGTCGCCTGGGCGTCGACATAGTTGGGGCGCGGGTCGCCGGTCAGAGCCCGCACGAAGTCGAGGAACGCCGGGCTGTTCAGGAAGCCGTAGGCGGCCGCCAGTTCGACGGCCAACGGCTGACCCTGCTCGGCGAGGTCGCTGATGCGGATGTTGTCGAACATGTAGTGAAAGCCGTCGCGCGCCTCGGCATGAGCCAGTTGCAGGAAGCGCATCGCCTGGTCGGGCGGGAAGGCCTCCAGCTGTTCGACGGGCACGTCGATGGTCTGGCCGCCGCCCATGGTCGAGCACAGCCACAGTTTTTCCGTCGCCAGCGCCCGGTGCAGCATTTCGGCCGACGCCGGCTTGAGGAAGCCCGGGATGTGGATACGGCCGAAGTGTTTGAAGGCGGCGGTCATGGATGACGGCTTCAGGCCCGGATCGATCTCGATGCGGGCGGAATTCGAAACCACGAAAGGCCCTGAAGCTTGCACGGATCATCCCTTGGCGCGCATGACGGGCGAAAGCGCCGCCGTCGTCCGGTGACGCTAGCGACCCTCGACCCGAGATAAAAGAGGCCCTGATGACCGGCAGACCCGCCCTCATCCTCCACGGCGGCGCCGGCGCCCGGCGCGAGCGCGACTATACCCTTGAGATCGCCCACATGGGCGAGGTCGTCGCGGCCATGAAGGCGCGGCTCGACGCGGGCGCTTCAGCGCTGGACGTGGCGGTCGAGACGACGGTGCTGCTGGAGGATTCCGGCCTCTATGTCGCCGGGCGCGGGGCCTCGCCCAATCTGGCCGGGGCCTATGAGCTGGACGCCAGCCTGATGGACGGGGCCACCGGCAAGGCCGGCGCGGTCGCGGCGCTTCAGGGGTTCCGCAACCCCGTCACAGCCGCCCGCGCGGTGATGGACCGCACCCCCCACGTCATGCTGGCCGGCGAGGGCGCGGCCCTGTTCGCCCTCGATCAGGGGCTGGAGCGGATCGGCGACGAGACCGTCTGGTTCACCCGGGCCGGTCAGGGCGAGGACAACCATCCGCCGGGGACCCTGGCCCACGGCACGGTCGGCTGTTGCGTGCTGGACCGCGACGGGCGGCTGGCGGCGGCGACCTCGACGGCGGGCGTCTTCGGCAAGATGCCGGGCCGCGTCGGCGACACCCCCATCCCCGGCGCGGGCAGCTGGGCCGACGGCCGCGTGGCCGTCTCGGGCACCGGACAGGGCGAATATTTCATCCGCGTCGCCGCCTGCGTTCAGGTCAGCTGGCGCGTCGGCGCGGGCCAGACCCTGGCCGAGGCGGGCCGCGCCGTGATCGACGAGATCGGCGGTCTGGGCGGCGACGGCGGCCTGATCGCCCTGGACCGCGACGGCAATATCGCCGCCCCGTTCAACAGCCAGGGCATGAAGCGGGCCTGGCTGACCCCCGACGGCGGGATCGGGGTCGAGGTGTTCGGTTCCTGACACAGGCGTTACAGCGAATTCACTGGTCTGTGAGCGCGGCTCGTCTAGTCAACGGCGAGACATCTGGAGCCGCCTTCATGAAAACCGCCCATGGCCTCGTTGCGCTCTGCGCCATGCTCATGTCCGCCGCCTGCGCGCCCGTCATCGAGGGCGGACCGCCCATCGCCCTGCCGATCGGCCTGCAGGAAACCGCCCAGGTCGGCAGCATCACCCTGTCCACCGCCATGCTGAACGCCGAGAGCGATTTCGCCGAGACCTTCTCCGAAGAGATTCGGGAGGAGCTGGGCCGCTGCATGTGGGGCACCGCCCCGATCAATGTCCGCGTCCACATCGACCAGATGCAGCGCGCCGGACGGCTTGAGACGCTTTTCACCGGCGAGGGCGCCCACACCCTGTCGGGCACGGTGGAGTTCGTCGATCCGGCCGAGAACAACCGGATTCTGGGCCGCTTCCCGGTCTCGGTGGCGACCAGCGCCCAGGGCCGCCTCGGCGGCGCGCTCGGCGACCGTCAGATGATGGTGTCCGAAGAGTTTGGGCGCGCCGTCTGTGAACAGGCGTTCGGCCGCAATCCGCGCGACCGCGGTCCGCACAACGCCACGAGGGGGTGAGCTTCGTCGGCGTGGCCGAGTCGAGCGGCCGCCGGCGCCTGACCTCGGCGGCTAGTAGCCTCTCCTGAGGGCCCGATCGACCGCCGAGACGCGGCTCGCACCGCCATCGCTGACGGCGGAGGCGCTGGTCCCGCGTGTATGTCCGCCGCTCCGGCATCTGTAGTCATCACGGGGGTCGCCGGTCTGGCTGCCGGTCGGGACCAGTTCGGAGTCTGCGCTGCACTGCCCGGCCCGCTCGGCCATCGTCAGGTTGACGGGCTCAACCGTGGCGCTGCAGGCGCCCAGGACGAGCGCCCCTCCGACCAGAAATATGGAAACCATCGAAACACGCATCGTCGTCCTCCTGCGGAAGTCGGTAAATGGGCTCTCGCCTCGAAATAGATACCTGTCCAAGCCGCTCGTCAAGGTTGACCCCGGCCAGCCTGAGGTTGCGGATCGCCGAACCCCGCAACAACGAAAAAGGGCCGGCGGATCGCTCCGCCGGCCCTCTTGTGTCGTCCGGCCTTAAGCCTGGTCCGCCGCGCCGCGCGCCAGATTGCGCAGCACATAGGGCATCACCCCGCCGGCCTTGAAGTAGTCCAGCTCGGTCTGGTTATCGATGCGGCAGCGGACCGGGAAGCGGGCCATCTTGCCGTCCGACGGGCGGAACAGCTCGACCCACAGGTCCTGACGCGGACGCAGCTTGCCGATGTTGACGTCGGACAGGCCGCGGATGGTGACGATCTCTTCCCCGGTCAGGCCGAGGCGGGTCCAGCCGTCGGCCTTGAACTGGAGCGGGACGACGCCCATCCCGACCAGGTTGGAGCGGTGGATGCGCTCATAGCTCTCGGCCAGGACGGCGCGGACGCCCAGCAGGCGGGTGCCCTTGGCCGCCCAGTCGCGCGACGAGCCGGTGCCGTATTCCTTGCCCGCGAACACGACCAGCGGCCGGCCCTCGGACTGGTAGCGCATCGCCGCGTCATAGATCGACATGGTGTCCTGCGACGGGAAATGCTTCGTCACCCCGCCCTCGATGTCGGGCGTGATCTTGTTGCGGATGCGGATGTTGGCGAAGGTGCCGCGCATCATGACTTCGTGGTGGCCGCGGCGGGCGCCGTAGCTGTTGAAGTCGAGCGCGTCGACGCCCCGGTTGGTCAGGTATGCGCCCGCCGGCGAAGTCTTCTTGATCGAACCGGCCGGACTGATGTGATCGGTGGTGATCGAGTCGCCGAAGATGGCCAGCACCCGGGCCTCGACGATGTCGGCGACCGGCGCCGGCTCCATCGACAGACCCTCGAAATAGGGCGGGTTGGCGACATAGGTCGAGGCCTCGTCCCAGGCGTAGGTCTGGCCGCCCTCGACCTTGATGCCCTGCCAGTGTTTGTCGCCCTTGAAGACGTCGGCGTAGCGTTTGGCGAACATGGCCGGGGTGACGCATTTCTTCTGGATGTCGGCGATCTCTTTCGAGGTCGGCCAGACGTCCTTCAGGAAGACGTCCTTGCCCTTCTTGTCCTGACCGATCGGATCCTTCGAGATGTCGATCCGCATCGAGCCGGCGAGGGCGTAGGCCACGACCAGCGGCGGCGAGGCCAGATAGTTGGCCTGGACGTCGGGGTTCACCCGGCCTTCGAAATTGCGGTTGCCGGAGAGCACCGAGGTGGCGACCAGACCGTTGTCATTGATGGCTTTCGAGATGCTGTCCGACAGCGGACCCGAGTTGCCGATGCAGGTGGTGCAGCCGTAGCCGACCAGGTTGAAGCCCATGGCGTCCAGATCGGCCTGCAGGCCGGCGGCGGTCAGATAGTCGGTGACCACCTGCGAGCCGGGGGCCAGGGAGGTCTTGACCCAGGGCTTGACCGACAGGCCCAGCTTCTTCGCCTTGCGCGCCACCAGACCGGCGGCGATCAGCACCGACGGGTTGGAGGTGTTGGTGCAGGAGGTGATGGCGGCGATGACCACATCGCCGTCGCCGAGGTCGAATTTCTCGCCCTCGACCTTGACGCGCGGAGCGTCGGCAGCGCGGCCGAACACCTCGCCCAGCGCCGTTTCGAACGACGGGGCGGCGACGGTCAGTTCGACCTTGTCCTGCGGACGTTTCGGGCCGGCCAGCGACGGCACGACCGAGGCCATGTCGAGCTCGAGGATGTCCGAGAACACCGGGTCCTCCGAGGTCTCGTCGATCCACAACCCTTGAGCTTTCGCGTAGGCTTCGACGAGGGCGACGCGGGCCTTGTCGCGGCCGGTGGCGGTCAGATAGCCGATGGTCGCCGCCGAAACGGGGAAGAAGCCGCAGGTGGCGCCGTATTCGGGGGCCATGTTGGCGATGGTGGCCTGGTCCTCGATGGTCAGGTTGATGACGCCGGAGCCGAAGAACTCGACGAATTTGCCGACCACGCCCTTCTTGCGCAGCATCTGGGTGACGGTCAGGACCAGATCGGTGGCCGTCGCGCCTTCCGGCAGGGCGCCGGTCAGGCGGAAGCCGACGACTTCCGGGATCAGCATCGGAATAGGCTGGCCCAGCATGGCCGCCTCGGCCTCGATGCCGCCGACGCCCCAGCCCAGCACGGCCAGGCCGTTGATCATGGTGGTGTGGCTGTCGGTGCCGACCACGGTGTCGGGATAGGCGACGGTCGCCTTGCCCTCGGGCGCGGTCCAGACGGTCTGGGCCAGGTTCTCGAGGTTGACCTGGTGGCAGATGCCGGTGCCGGGGGGCACGACGCGGAAATTGTTGAAGGCCGACGAACCCCAGCGGAGGAATTTGTAGCGCTCGATATTGCGCTCATATTCGCGCTCGACGTTCTGGTTGAAGGCGCCGGCGGTGCCGAAATGGTCGACCATGACCGAATGGTCGATGACCAGGTCGACGGGATTCAGCGGATTGATCTTCGTCGGATCGGCGCCGAGGGCCGACATGGCGTCGCGCATGGCCGCCAGGTCGACGACGGCGGGCACGCCGGTGAAGTCCTGCATCAGCACGCGGGCCGGGCGGAAGGCGATCTCGTGCTCGACCGAGCCCTTGTTGTCGATCCAGGCGGCGATGGCCTTGAGGTCGGCCTCGGTGACGGAAACCCCGTCCTCATTGCGTAGCAGGTTCTCCAGCAGCACCTTCATCGAGCGCGGCAGGCGGGAAATCCCGGCCAGCCCGGCTTCCTCGGCGGCCGGAAGGCTGTAATAGGCGTATTTCTTGCGCCCGACGGTGATGTCCCGGCGGGTCTTGAGGCTGTCAACTGACGGCATGGAGAGGCTTCCTCTGGTCAACGCCGCCCGACAATCCGGTTGCACGAACGCGCGGCTTGCGGCGGGGCGCACAGGTCCCCGACGCGCGCGGCGAACGCCTGCTGCGGCGGGGCCGGATATAGCGATGGTTCCGGGTCGCGTCCATGTATCCACGATGGATGCAGGGTCATTGAGAATGGGTCGCACAAACCCTTCTCCCTCCCCTTCATGGGGAGGGTGGTCGCGTAGCGACCGGGTGGGGAATTTCAGACGCACCCCACCCTGTCGTCGCTTCGCGCCGACATCCCTCCCCATGAAGGGGAGGGAGACGCCGTGATCACCGTCTCCGCCCTCGCCGTCTCCCGCGGCGAGCGCGTCCTGTTCCGGGACCTGTCCTTCCACATCGCCCCGGGCGAGGCGGTGGCGCTGACCGGGGCCAATGGAGCGGGCAAGACCTCGCTGCTGCGCGCCCTCGCCGGATTCATCCGTCCCGACGCCGGAACGATCGCCTTCGCCGACAGCGATCCGGTCGAGGCCCGGGCGAAGCATCTCCACTGGCTGGGTCATCAGGACGGGCTGAAGACCGGCCGCCGGGCCCGCGAGGAACTGACGTTTCAGGCGGCATGGGCCGGGGCCGACGCGGACGGGATCGCCGCCGCCGTCGATGTCCTGGCGCTGGAGCCCCTGCTCGACCTCGAGGTGCGCAAACTGTCGGCGGGCCAGCGCCGGCGCCTCGCCTTCGCCCGCCTGATCGCCGCGCCGCGGCCGCTGTGGCTGCTGGACGAACCCTTCGCCCCGCTGGACGCCCGCTGGCGCGCCGCGCTCGGCCTGCTGATGCAGGCGCATCTCGACAAGGGCGGCGCCATCCTCGCCGCCGTCCACGATCCGCTGCCGGTCGACGCGCGGGCGCTGGATATCGGGGCCGGACGATGAAGGGGCTGATGATCCTGTTCCGGCGCGAGCTGGCGCTGGCCTGGTCCGGCGGCGGCGGGCCGTTGCTGGCCTGCGGCTTCTTCCTGTGCCTGACGGTGCTCATTCCGCTGGCGGCCGGCGGCGACCCGGCGGGCCTGAGGCGGATCGCCGGCGGGATCGCATGGCTGGCCCTGGCCCTGTCGTCGATCCTGTCGCTGGAGCGGCTGTTCGAGCGTGATCTGGAAGACGGGGCGCTGGATCTGATCGCCCTCGGCCCGCTGCCGCTGGAGCTGGTCGTCCTGGCCAAGGCCAAGGCCCAGTGGCTGGCGGTCGGCGTCCCCCTGGCCCTGACCGCCCCGGTCGCCGCGATCACGCTCGGTCTGCCGCCGTCTCTGGCGCCGCTGGTCGCCCTCTCGGCCCTGATCGGCGCGCTCGGCTTCGCCCTGACCGGCGCCCTGGGCGCGGCGCTGGCCCTGGGATCGAAGCGCGGCGGCCTGCTGATCGCCGTCGTGGTCCTGCCGTTGTTCATTCCTCCGGTGGTGTTCGGCGCGGGCGCGCTGGAGCGGGCCGTCAACGGGCTCGACCCGACGCCGGCCCTGACGTTCCTTGTCGCCTGGGTCCTGTTCGCCGCCGTGGTCACGCCGTTCGCGGGCGCCGCGGCGGTCAGGAACGCGCAAGGCTAGTCCCCAAACGCTCATCCCGGCGAAAGCCGGGACCCAGTGCTTTGGAAGATGTATCCCCGTGGCTGTCCGCGCCCGTAGTCCTGAAACGCCGGCGTCAAGCTGGACAGGACTGGGTCCCGGCTTTCGCCGGGATGAGCGGAACAGAGGTTTCTGGCGCCCCTCACGCCTTCTTGACGAACTCCGTCCGCAGCACGAGGCCGCGGACCTTGTCGACATTGGCCTCGATCTCGTCCGTGTCGCCGGTCAGGCGGATGTTCTTCACCAGCGTTCCGCGCTTCAGGGTCACCCCGCCCGAACCCTTGACCTTGAGGTCCTTGATCAGGGTCACGCTGTCGCCGTCGGCGAGGACATTGCCGTTGGAGTCCCTGGTGATGTCGTCGGTCATCGGCTGTCCCTGATCTGAGCGCGACGCTGTAGCACAGACCCCGCCAGCATATAGCGTCGGACGACATTGGCCTCTAAAGACCGCTGCGATGTTCCTCGCCAATCCCGACCGCTTCCTGCGCTTCACCCGCCCGCTGACGCCGGTGTTGTGGGGGCTGGCCGTCGTGTTGCTGGCGGCCGGGACATGGTTCAGCTTCACCGCCCCCGAGGACTATCAGCAGGGCGACACGGTACGGATCATGTTCGTGCATGTGCCCGCCGCCACCCTCGGCCTCGCGGCTTACGCCGCTCTTGGCGTTTCCAGCTTCTTTGCCCTGGTGTTCCGCCACCCGCTGGCCGACGCCGCCGCCCGCGCCGCCGCCTTGCCGGGCGCGGCCTTCACCGCCCTGGCGCTGGTGACCGGCAGCCTGTGGGGCAAGCCGATGTGGGGGGCGTGGTGGGCGTGGGGCGACGCGCGCTTGATGTCGGTTCTGATCCTGTTCCTGTTCTACCTCGGCTATATGGCCCTTCGCGCCTCGATCGACGACGAGGCGAAGGCCGCGCGGGCAGCCGCCGTGCTGGGACTGGTCGGGCTGATCAATCTGCCGATCGTCAAATTCTCGGTCGACTGGTGGAACACCCTGCACCAGCCGGCCTCGTTGCTGCGGGCCGATGGACCGTCGATGTCCGCTGTCTTTCTGACTCCGCTGTTGCTGATGATGGCGGCCTTCGGCGCCCTGTTCCTGGCCATTTGGCTGACCTCGATCCGCACCGAGATAGTCCGGCGGCGGGTACTCTCGATCCGCGCCCGCAAGGCTCTGGAGGCCTGATCATGCTCGACCTCGACATGGGCAAATACGCCGCCTTCGTCTGGCCGGCCTGGGGCCTGAGCGCCGTCGTTCTGGCCGCGCTCGCCGCCCGCGCCCTGATCGCGGCCCGCCGCTGGTCCGCCGAGCTCGAACGGCTGGAAGACGAACCCCGGTCATGAGCCGCTGGCTGTCCGTCGTCCCGCTGGTCATCCTCGCGGCGCTGGCCGTGCTGTTCATCGGCTGGTCCCTGAAGCGCGATCCCGCGATCAAGCCGGACGCCCTGGTCGGCCGGCCCATCCCGGAAACGGTCCTGCCGATGCTGACCGGCGACACGGCGGGGCCCGGCCACCTGGACCTCAAGACCGCCGGCGTCGGCAAGCCGATGCTGGTCAATGTCTTCGCCAGCTGGTGCGCGCCGTGCCGGCTGGAGCATCCCAATCTGATGGCGCTCGAGGCGCGCGGCGTCGCCGTGGTCGGCGTGGCGTGGAAGGACGATCCGGTCGCCACCCGCGCCTTCCTCGACGAACTGGGCGACCCCTATTCCATGGTGCTGGTCGACCGCGAGGGTCGGGCGGGCCTCGATCTCGGCATCACCGGCGCGCCGGAGACCTTCGCTGTCAACGCCATGGGACAGGTGGTCGCCAAGTCCGCCGGCCCGCTGGTCGACGCGGCCGAGATCGAGCGGCTGGTCGACGCCATCCAGGCGCCGGCCCGCCCCCTGCCGACGGCGGTCCCGCGTTAACCCCTTTCCGACGGTTTTCATTAACCCTGTCGGGATGAGCGCGATTCGACCCAACCTGCCCGCCGTTTCCTTCCCGCCGCACCCGGCCGGACAGACGCCCGTGCGCGCCTCGCGCTCGGACTTCTTCAAGGCGGCGCTCGACGCGGTGCAGGGCGCCCCCGCTGAACCGAGCCTGCGCCCGGCCGAGGTCCGGCCGACGGCGGCGGCGTTCGAGGAGCGGCCGACGCGGCCAGGCGCCCTGCTGGACATCCGGGTCTAGACGCTCCGTTCGGCCTTCACGCGAAAATGAGGCGCGCTTGTTCGCCTGCCGTGATTAGTCTCTCCGCCATGAGCACGAGGGGCTGGATCATCCCTGCGGCGGCCCTCGCGGCCGCCCTTGTCGCGGCGGGGTCTGTGGCCCAGCCGTCGTCGGCCCGCGCCGCCCGCGAAACCACGCCCCGTCCGGAACCCGTGGTCATTGAGCTGTTCACCGCGCAGGGCTGCGCCGGCTGCCCGGAGGCCAACGCCCGTTTCGAGTCCGTCGCTGCCGATCCGGGCGTGATCGCCCTGACCTACGCCGTCGACTACTGGGACTATCTGGGCTGGGAAGACACCTTCGCCCGGCCCGAGTTCGCCCAGCGCCAGCGCGCCTATCGCAAGCCCTTGCAGCTACGTGACGTGTCCACGCCCCAGGTCGTGATCGATGGACGCCGTCAGGTCGCGGGAGCCCAGACAACGGCCCTGCAGAGCGCCATCGACGAAGAGGCCGCGCGCCGCATCTTTCCGCCCGAGATCGAGTTCCGCGAGGCCGGAGACAGCGTCGGCGTCGGCTCCGGCCGCCCGCCCGCCGGGGGGGCCGAGGTGGTGGCCGTCACCTTCACGCCGGGCCCGCAGGAGGTCGTGATCGCGCGCGGCGACAATCGGGGACGCACGGTGCGGCATATGAACGTCGTGCGCTCGGTGCGGACCTTGGGCGAATGGACCGGACGGCCGGCTCTCTACGCCCTGCCCGACGCCCGCGAGCCGGATCAGGCCGTGGCGATTCTGGTCCAGGCGAAGGACGATCGCCGCATCCTGAACGGCGCCGTACTCGGCCCGAACTAGGCCTCGGCGCGCCGTCAGCTTCCGTCAGTATCCCTGTTCTCCCAGCGCGGGACAGTGCATGATTGGCCCGCAGTCCATGGGCCGGACAGCGAGCGGGAACGGTGATGCGTATCAGCGGACGGACATGGATCGGCGCGGGCCTCGCGGTCAGCCTCTTTTTCATCGCCGCCGCCGTGGCGACCGCCGCGCAGGACGACGCTGTCCAGACGCCGGCCGCGCGGGGCGTGACCCAGGTTCTGACCGCCGCTGAACTGGCCGCCTGGGGCCGGGATCGCGGCGACGCCGGAGCCCTGATCATGGCGGCGCGGCTGCTGGCCGAGGTGCCCCTGCGTCAGGCGGAGGGCGACGGCGATGACGAAACCCCCTTTTTGACCGCGGCCAGCCTGCTCGATGAGGCCGCCGTCATGGCCGGCGACAACGCCGGGGTGGTCGACGCCATCGACCGGCTGCGCGACCCGCTGACGCGCGGGGTGCGGTCGTCGATCTTCGGCGCCGGTCCGGTGCAGACGGTGAAATCGCTTCAGGCCCGCGAGCGCTGGGCCTTCGACGTCGAGGCGCGCGGCGGCGAGATCCTGCGGGTCGCCGCCATCGGCGACGGCGACACCAATATCGACCTGGTCGTGCGCGACGCCCGCGGGGCCGTGGTCTGCCGCGACGGTTTTGGCGACCACTATCCGGTCTGCACCGTCTCGCCCCGCGCCGGCGGCCAGATGCGGGTCGATATCGTCAACCGCGGCGACGTCTGGACCAAGGTCCAGGTCCTGAGCAACTGAGGCGTGAACGGATGATCGCAGCCCGGGCGGCAAGATGTCTGGCTTCGATCGCCTCGATCGCCGCCGTCCTCGCCGCCGGTCCCGCCCCCGCGCGTCAGGAATCGCCCGCCGCCCTGCGCGCCGAAGCCTGGGAGGCCGCGCAATGGGCGATCGCCTCCGACGCCGCCGACGCCCTGGCGCGGGTCTCGGCGCGGTTCGCCCAGGGCGATGACGCCCTCGGCCGGCTGGCGGAAGAGCGCGAGGGCCTGATCGAGCGGCGCGACCGGTTGGAGCGCGAACTGGAGCGGCTCTACGCCTCGGACGACGCCGCGGCCCTGGCGGACCGCGCGCGGGTCCGGACGGCCTGGGAGGCGACGGTCGAGCGGCTGCGCGCCGTGGACGCCGACATCGACGCCCGTTTCCCGGCCTATTCGGAACTGACCAGCCCGCGGGCTTTGTCGATCGCCGAGACCCAGGCCCTGCTCGGCCCCGACGAGGGCCTTCTGCTGGTGCTGGTCAATCCCGAAGCGACCTATGTCTGGGGCGTTTCGCGCGAGCGGGTCGAATGGGCCCGGGCCGGGACCCTGGGCGACGCGGCCATGACCACGGCGGTCAACCGCCTGCGCGCCTCCCTGACCAGCGCCGGCGCGGTGCGCGGGGGGCAGGACGTCGATCCAATCCTCTTCGCCGGACCGCAGGCGACGCCGTTCGATCGCGCGACGGCGCATCGTCTGTACACGGAGCTGGTTCAGCCCGTCGAAGCCGCCTTCGAGGGCAAGACGACCCTGATCTCGGTGGTGACCGGCGCCCTGACATCGCTTCCGCTTTCGGTGCTGACCACCGCCGCCCCGACAGGTTCGGACGCCGCGCCCGAAGCGCTTGCGGCGACGCCCTGGCTGATCGACCGCTACGCCCTCGCCACCCTGCCATCGGTGTCCAGTCT
>CALRJO020000023.1:0-40305 GCA_943367565.1 Brevundimonas vancanneytii | reverse complement strand
GCACAAGAGGCGCGCGGCGAGCAGGCGGACGCCATCCATCGACCTCCGCAAGGACCCCCGGACTCTCCTTCGCCCGGGCTTCATCGCTCGACCACAGCCCGCCGACATCGAGGCGCTGGATCCGACGCCCTCCCCACCGACGGGATGGGAGGGAGTCTAGGAGGGGCCCTTTCCATGGCGGGCTGATGACGCTCAAAAAACTTTAAGGCTCGGGAAAACAGGGGGTTGTCACCTCAGAATATGCTGGCAATCGGCGGATTGTCAGCACGCCTTTCCCATCGTCCGTCAGCCGGGGCCGAAGTCCATGTCCTTGCGGGCGGAGATGATGGTGACGATGAAGCCGGCCAGCACGTCCAGCATGACCATGGTCAGGATCAGGAAGAAGGTCGAGGTCGCGAACCCGCGAAACAGCAGGAAGGCGACCAGACAGAAGACGAACAGGATCATCGACAATGCGTGATTGATGATCGCGACCTTCTGGCTGGAGGTCGATTTCAGCAGTTCGACGAACAGCAGGATCAGCGCCAGAAACAGGATCAGGTCGCCCGTGCCGACGTTCCATCCGCTGCCCGACACCATGGGTATGGTGAATAGCGGATCGTGCAGGGCCTGTTCGGCCGCCGCCACGCCGCCGGCGCCCACCACGCCGGACAGGACGACGATGGCGTAGATCACCACCGGTATGAACAGCAACGGGATGGCGATCAGCATGGCGGGCTCCATCGGCGAACAGCGCGCCTGACGGCCACGCTTGTTGACCTTGCTTAGACCGGTTCGCCGCATCCCGCCACGCACGCTCGCGCGACAGGCGAATGTCAGAATTCGCTGATCGCTCCCGGCCGACGCGACCGCGATTTCAACCACATGACCCCGAGCAGGTCCGACAGCGAGGCCATCAACCGGCCCCAGTTGGTGTATTTCGACCGACCGGTCTCGCGGTGCCGATGGTCCACGTCCAGATAGAGATTCTGATAGCCCTCGCGGATCATCAGGGCCGGCAAATAGCGGTGCAGGTGATCGAAATACGGAAGGCGCAGGAAGACGTCGCGCCGGAACGCCTTGAGGCCGCAACCGGTGTCGTCGGCGTCATCACCGAGCAGCTTGCGGCGGATGCGGTTGGCCCACACCGAAGCCTGGCGTTTGGCCTCGGAATCCTGCCGTTTGGCCCGTCGTCCTCCGACCAGGGCCACCGACGACGGAGAGGATGCGAGCAGGTCGGCCAGTTTCGGGGCGTCCGCCGGCGGGTTCTGGCCGTCGCCATCCAGGGTCACCACGATCGCACCGCGCGCCGCCAGCACCCCGGTGCGCACCGCTCGGCTCTGCCCGGCGTTCGAGCCGTGGCTCAGCACGCGCAGCGCCGGCAGTTCGGCCATGAGGTCGCGCAATTCGTCCAGCGTCCCGTCCCGCGAGGCGTCGTCGACGAACACCATCTCGTACGACCGGCCCTCGAACGCCGCGGCGATCTCCCGCGCCAGCGGGCCGGCCGCGCCCTCTTCGTCATGGACCGGGACGACCACGGATATGTCGGGGATGGCTTCGTTCATCCGGGCTGTCTAGCCGGATTCCGGGGCGGGCGGGAGATGGGGTCGCGCCGGGCGGGCGCATGCGCAAACAATGTCGCGTCCCCGAAGCCCGTGTTAGATGGATGAACATGAAGGCTTCCGATCTCGACCGATACATCGCCGGATGGCGCGGCCCCCTGATGGCAGCACTCGTGGCGCTGCTGGCGGGCCTGCCCGCGCTGATGTTGCTGCCGCCGCTGGATCGGGACGAAAGCCGCTACGCCCAGGCGACGTCGCAGATGCTGGAGACCGGCGACTTCGTCGACATCCGGTTCCAGGACGATCCGCGCTGGAAGAAGCCGGTCGGGATCTACTGGATGCAGGCCGTCGCGGTCGCGGTGACCTCCAGCGTCGAGAATCGCGACATCGCCCCCTACCGCATCCCCTCCATCCTCGGGGCCATGCTGGCCGCCGCCGCTTGCGCCTGGGCCGGGGCGGCCATGTTCGGCCAGAGGGCGGGATTCCTGGCCGGGGCGATCCTTGGAGCCACATTCCTGCTGTCGACCGAGGCCGGGATCGCCAAGACCGACGCCATGCTGTGCGGGGCGGTGACCCTGGCCATGGCCGGACTGGCCCGCATCTATCTGGCGACCCGGGCGGGCCAGGCGCCGATCCGGCCGCACAAGCTGATGTTCTGGCTCGGTCTGGGGCTTTCGATCCTGATCAAGGGGCCGATTGGCCTGATCGTCGTGGCGCCCGCCATGCTCGCCCTGTCTCTCTGGGACCGCGACATCAGCTGGCTCAAGCGGCTCGGCTGGGGTTGGGGCCTGCCGCTGGTCGCCCTGATCGTCGGACCTTGGGCCATCGCCATCACCATCGCCACAGACGGCGGCTTCTGGACCGAGGCCGTAACCGGCGATCTGGCGCCCAAGATCGCCGGCGGCGACGAGGGCCACGGCGTTCCGCCCGGCCTCTATGTGCTGATCGCGCCGATCCTGTTCTTCCCGGCGACCCTGCTGCTGCCCGCCGCCCTGTCCACGGCGTGGCAGCGGCGGACCGAACCCGCGATCCGCTTCCTGATCTGCTGGCTGGTTCCGGCGTGGCTGATCTTTGAGCTGACTCCCACCAAACTGCCCCACTACACCCTGCCGACCTTCGGCGCCCTGGCCCTGCTGGCCGCCGCCGCCCTGACACGGCCCGTCGGCAAGACGTCCCGCTACCTCGGAGCCGGACTGACCATCGCGGTCGGCGCCCTGCTGTCGGTCGGCTCCGTCTGGCTGCTGACAGAGTACGGCCGGTCCACGGCCCAGACCTGGGCCACGATCACCATCGTCTTCGCCATTCTCGCCGGCCTGATCGGCGCCTTCCTGATGCTGCACCGGGCGGCGATGACGGCCGTCATCGCCTCGATCGCCCTGGGTGTCGTGGCCCACGGCGCCCTGGCCGGCACGCTACGGCAACTCCGGCCGCTCGCCATCGCGCCGCAACTGGAGAAGGTCCTGCTGACCGCCAACCTGCACCCCCGTCAGGGCCGGACCGGGCCGGTCGCCGTCACCGGCTTCCATGAGCCCAGCCTCGTCTTCCTGACCGGTCGCGACACCGAGCTGACCGACGCCGCCGGCGCCGCACGCGCCCTGGCCGAGGGCCGGCCGGTCATCGTCGAGGCGCGCGACGCCGACGCCTTCCGCGAAGCCGCCGCCGAACTGGGCGTGACGGGCCGCGCCGTCGGGGAGATCAGAGGCCACAACTATTCCAAGGGCGATGACGTCAGCCTGACGGTCTACGCCCCGCCGGGCGGGCCGCTTGCAGGGCCGCAACCGTGAGCCGACCGATCACCATCGTCGAGGTCGGTCCGCGCGACGGACTGCAGAACGAGAAGGCCGTCCTCGAACCCGCCGTCCGCGCCGAACTGGTTCGCCGGCTGGAGGCCGCCGGCGCCCGCCGGATCGAAGCTGTCAGCTTCGTCCATCCGAAATATGTGCCCCAGATGGCCGGCGCCGAAGAGGTCATGGCGACCCTTCCCCATGAAGCGGGTCGAAGCCGGATCGGCCTGGTCCTGAACGGGAAGGGCTATGACCGGGCGCTGGGCACGGCGGTGGACGAGGTCAATGTCGCCATGTCCGCCACCGACGGCTTCGGCCTGAAGAACCAGGGCATGGGGGTCGACCAGCAGGTCTCGATGCTGTCGGACATCATGACCGGGCGGGCCAATTCCGAAGGCGGCGCGGGCGCGGGGCCGTTGCTGTCGGCCACCCTGTCCTGCGTCTGGGGCTGCCCGTTCGACGGCGAGGTCTCGACCGGTCAGATCGCCGATCTGGTCGGGCGGATCGCCGAGCTGGGCGTCGCGGAAATCGCCCTCGCCGACACCATCGGCGCCGGCGATCCCTGGGCGGTGACAAGGAAGGTCGAGGCCGCCCGCGAGGCCGCGCCCGACGCCGTCCTGCGGCTGCATTTTCACGACACGCGGAACACGGGCCTGGCCAACGCGTATGCCGGGATCGAGGCCGGGGTGACCGTCCTCGACGCCTCGGTCGGCGGCATCGGCGGCTGCCCCTTCGCGCCGGGCGCGACCGGCAATATCGCCACCGAGGACCTGGTCTATATGCTTGAGCGCGCCGGCTTCGCGACCGGTTACGACCTCGACGCGCTGATCGATACGGCCCGCTGGATCGGCGAGAAGATCGGCCGCCCGACGCCGAGCGCGCTCAGCCGGGCGGGCGGCTTGCCGAAAGGCTGAGCGCCGCCTTTCGGCAAGCGCCCGACCGTCAGAGGTTCAGCAGCGCCGGGTCGCCGCCCTGGGCGGAGATGTTGTTGCTGATGGCCTTCTCGGACGCGTAGCGGATCAGGCTGTACGGGCCGCCGGCCTTGGGGCCGGTGCCCGACAGGCCCTCGCCGCCGAAGGGCTGGACGCCGACGACCGCACCAGTGATCGAGCGGTTGATGTAGACGTTGCCGGCCGGGACGAGGCGGATCACCTCGCTGGCGAAGGCCTCGATGCGGCTGTGCACGCCCAGGGTCAGGCCGTAGCCGCGCGCCGCCAGCTTGCCGGCCACCTCCTTCAGGTTCGAGGGGTCGTAGCGGTAGATGTGCAGGATGGGGCCGAAGACCTCCTTCTCGAGGAAGTCGGGCGTCTTCACCTCGGCGATGGTCGGGGCGAACAGCTCGCCGCGCTCGCACCCGGCCGGGAGGGTGGCCTGGGCGAGGATCTTGCCCTCGCGGGACAGACGCTTGACGTGCGCCTCCAGCATCTGGCGGGACTCCATGTCGATGACCGGGCCGATATCGGTGCCGGGGTCGGCCGGGTCGCCGACGACCTGGGCGGCGAGGGCGCCCTTGAGCCCCTCGATGATCTGATCGGCTGAGTCCTTGGGCACATAGAGCATGCGCAGGGCCGAGCAGCGCTGGCCGGCCGAGCCGAAGGCCGACAGGATGACGTCGTCGATGACCTGTTCGCGCAGGGCCGTCGTGTCTACGAACATGCCGTTCAGCCCGCCGGTCTCGGCGATGAACGGGATGATGGCGCCGGGCCGGGCAGCCAGTGACCGGTTGATCATGGCGGCGGTGTCGGTGCCGCCGGTAAAGGCGACGCCGTCGATACCGGGGTGGCTGACGAGGGCGGCCCCGACCGTCTCCCCGCGCCCGGGCGTGAGGGCCAGCAGGTCGGGGTTGAGGCCGGCCTTGTGATAGAGGCGCACGGCCTCGGCGGCGATCAGCGGGGTCTGTTCGGCCGGCTTGGCCAGGACGGCGTTGCCGGCGGCGAGGGCGGCGGCGATCTGGCCGGTGAAGATGGCCAGCGGGAAGTTCCACGGGCTGATGCAGGCGAAGACGCCGCGGCCGTGCAGGACCAGCTGGTTGGTCTCGCCGACGGGGCCCTTGAGCTCCTGCGGGCCGCCGAAGTCGCGCTCGGCCAGCATGGCGTAGTAGCGGCAGAAGTCGGCGGCCTCGCGCACCTCGGCGACGCCGTCGTTCAGGGTCTTGCCGGCTTCCCGCGACAGCAGGGCGACCAGGCGGTCCATGTCGGCCTCGAGGGCGTCGGCCATGGCGTTGAGGACGAGGGCGCGGCGGGCCCCGCCCTGACGGTCCCAGCCGATCTGGGCTTTCGCCGCGGCGGCGGCGGCCATGTCGATCTCGGCCTCGGTGGCTTCCGAGACGTGGCCGAGCACCTGGTTGAGGTCGAAGGGATTGGTGACGTCCTGCGGGTTGGCGCCGGCGCGCAGCATGCCGCCGATGATCGGGCCGGAGGTCAGCTTCTCGCGGTCGACCAGCTCCAGCGCCTGGGCGTGGCGTTCGCGGTCCTCGCGCCGGCCGTAGTCGCGGCCGAGGGAGTTGTGCCTGTCGGTGTACATGTTCCTGGGCGCCGGGATTCTGGAGTGACGGTCGGGGTGGGCCTCGACCTGGAGGATGGGATCGGCCGCGACGGTCGCGGCGGGGACGCGTTCGTCGAGCAGGGCGTGGACGAAGGAGGAGTTGGCGCCGTTCTCGAGCAGGCGGCGCACCAGATAGGGCAGCAGCTCCTCGTGGCCGCCGACGGGGGCGTAGCCGCGGACCACGAAACGGTCGGCGGCCCATATCTCCTCGGCGGCCTCATAGAGGGCCTCGCCCATGCCGTGCAGGCGCTGGAACTCGACCCGTTCGCCGGCCCGGCGCGCCATGTGCTGGACGGCGGCGAGGGAGACGGCGTTGTGGGTGGCGAACTGGCCGTAGAGGTGGGGGGCGGCGGAGAGGATGTCCTGGGCGCAAACCAGATAGTTGAGGTCGGTCGCGGCCTTGGTGGTGAAGACCGGATAGTCGGGCCGGCCCATGACCTGGCCCCGCTTGATCTCGGTGTCCCAGTAGGCGCCCTTGACCAGCCGGACCATCAGGCGGCGGCCGGACACGCGGGCCAGTTCGGCGACGCGGGCGATGACCTCGGGCGCGCGCTTCTGATAGGCCTGGACCGCGAGGCCGAGCCCCTTCCAGTCGCCGAGGTCGGGGTCGTGGGCGAGGGCGTCGAGCAGCTTGAGCGACAGGGCCAGCCGGTCGGCCTCCTCGGCGTCCATGCAGAAATTGATGTCGTAGGAGGCCGCGATCAGGGCGAGGCGCTTCACCCGGGGATAGAGTTCGGCCCAGACCCGAGCCTCCTGCGTCGCCTCATAGCGGGGCGACAGGGCCGACAGCTTGACCGAGACGCCGTGGCCGGTCATCGGCCCCTGCATCTCCTTGCGTTCCGGAATGGCCTTGCCGACGCCGTGGATGGCCCTGGCGTAGATCGTCTCGTAGCGCTCGGCGTCGGCGACGGTGCGGGCGCCCTCGCCGAGCATGTCGAAGCTGCACAGCCACCGTTCGCGGTTGGCGCGTTTGAGCGCCCCCTGGATGGTGCGGCCGACCACGAACTGCTCGCCCATCATGCGCACGGCGGCGGCCACGGCCTGACGGATCACCGGCTCTCCGAGGCGGCCGGCGACGCGGCGGAGGAAGCCGGGCAGGTCGCGGCGGGCGTCGTCGTCGACGTCGACCAGCTTGCCGGTCAGCATCAGGCCCCAGGTCGAGGCGTTGACGAACAGGTTCTCGGACTGGCCGAGGTGGGAGGCCCAGTCGGCGGAGCCGATCTTCTCGGCGATCAGCCGGTCGCGGGTGTCCTCGTCGGGGATGCGCAGCAGGGCCTCGGCGAGGCACATCAGGGCCAGGCCCTCGCGGGTGCCGAGGGAGAACTCCTGCAGGAAGCTCTCGACCACGCCCTCGGTCTTCTGGGTCTTGCGGGCCAGTTCCACCAGAGCGACGGCCTGGGCCACGACCGCCTCGCGCTCGGCGGCGTCCAACGGCACGCGGGCCAGCAGACCGCGCACGATCTCGCCCTCGTCGGCGTATTTGCCGTGGTCGAGGGTATCCCAGTCCTGCGTCAGGCCGGGCGGAGGAGAAACGTGTGCATCCATGTGCGGCCTCTAACGCCTTTTTCGGAAGAACGGGAGAGGGTTGCGGCGTCTCGCCAACCGCCGCACGAGGCGCTAGAGGTTTTCCCCGATCAACGGCGGAGCCATTCGGCCCACATGCGCATCGTTCTGGCCACCGACGCCTGGGAACCCCAGGTCAACGGCGTCGTCCGCACCCTGACCCGGACCATCGCGGAATGCCGCGCCATGGGCCATGAGGTCGAGGTCATCGAGCCCAGCCAGTTCAAGACCATCCCCGCCCCCACCTATCCGGAAATCCGGCTGGCCCTCGGCGCCGAGGAAGAGATTCGCGAGCGGCTGCGGGCCTATGAGCCCGAGGCCGTGCATATCGCCACAGAGGGCCCGATCGGCATCGCCACGCGGCGCATCTGCGTCGAATGGAAGCTGCCCTTCACGACCAGCTATCACACCAAATTCCCGGAATACGTCTCGGCGCGGTTCCCGATCCCGGTTCAGGTCGGCTACGCCTATATGAAGTGGTTCCACAAGCCGTCGGGGCGGCTGATGGTGGCGACGCCGACGCTGCGGGACGAACTGCTGGAGCGCGGGTTCCGCAATGTGTCGCCCTGGTCGCGGGGCGTCGACACCGAACAGTTCAACCCCGACCTGCCGCGCATCTATGACGAGCTTGGCGGCAAGGACTGGCCGCGGCCCTTTTTCCTCAATGTCGGCCGGGTGGCGGTCGAGAAGAATATCGAGGCCTTCCTCGAGACCGACCTGCCGGGGACGAAGATAGTGGTCGGCGACGGTCCGGCGCGGGCCGAACTGGAACTCAAATACCCCGAGGCCAAATTCCTCGGGGCGCGGTTCGGCGAGGAGCTGGCGCGCTGTTTCCGGGACGCCGACGTCTTCGTCTTCCCCAGCTGGACCGACACCTTCGGCCTGGTCATCCTGGAGGCCATGGCGGCGGGCACGCCCGTCGCGGCCTATCCCGCCCACGGACCAATCGACATCATCCCGGGCTCGAACGCCGGCGCCATCCACGAGGACCTGCGCACGGCCTGTCTGGAGGCGCTGAAATGCGACCGGGCCGCCGTGCGCGCCTATGCCGAGAAATTCAGCTGGCGCGCGTCGGCCGAGGAGTTCGTGCAGAACCTGCAGCCGTATCCCGAGCCCGAGCGCGGGCGGTTCTGGCGCCGGCTGCGGCGGATCGCGCGGTTGCGGCGGAAGGCGGCGGCTTAACACCAGGCTTCTCCCTCCCCCGAAGTGGGGAGGGATGATCGCGAAGCGATCCGGGTGGGGTTCGAAAGGGCCGGAGCGCGGACTGACACACCCCACCCTGTCGTCGCTTCGCGCCGACATCCCTCCCCATGAAGGGGAGGGAGAACCGCAAGCCTACTCCGCCGGGGCCGACATCACGGTCATCGCCCGCGCGATGGCCTGTTGGGCGGCCAGTTGTTCGGCCGGCATCGGCACGAGGCCGCGGTCCTGGAGATAGCCGCCGCGGCCGGCGGCGGCGTCGGACATGAACTCCATCACGAACTGCTCCAGCCCCGGCGTCACGCCGACGTGCTGCTTCTTGACGTAGATGAACATGGAGCGGGAGATCGGATAGGCGCCGGAGGCGATGGTCTCAAGCGTCGGCATGACGCCGTTGACGCTGTGCGCCTTCACCGACTCGCTGTTCTGCTCGAGGAAGGAATAGCCGAACACGCCGGTCGAGCCGGGGGTGCGGGTCAGGGTCTGGACGATGGCGTTGTCGTTCTCGCCGGAATCGACCCATGCGCCGTCCTCGCGCAGGGTGTGGGCCAGGGTCTCGAAGCGGTCGCCGTCGCTTTCGGCGAGGGCCGCCATGGCGGGGATGCTTTCGGCCGAGGGGGCCATGGCCAGCTCCAGCCAGGAATCGCGCGTGCCCGAGGTCGGCGGCGGGCCATAGACCTGGATGCGCGACGCCGGCAGGCCCGGATTGACCTGGCTCCAGTTAACATTGGGATTGGCGATGAAGGTCCCGCCGGGTCCCGGAATCTGTTTGGCGAGGGCGAGGTAGAGGTCGTCGCCCTCGAAGCCGTAGTCGGGCGCGGTGCGGGCGGTGGCGATGACCAGGCCGTCGAAGCCGATCTGGATCTCGACGATGTCGGTGACGCCATTGGTCCGGCACATCTCGAACTCGGAGGCCTTCATCCGGCGCGAGGCGTTGGCGATGTCCGGGGTGTTCGGTCCGACGCCGCGGCAGAAGGCCTGGATGCCGCCGCCCGTGCCCAGCGATTCGACGCGCGGCGCGGCGCCGCCCGAGGTGCGGGCGAAATTCTCGGCCACCCGGGTGGCGAAGGGGAAGACGGTCGAGGAACCGGCGGCCCAGACGCCGGCGCGGGCGGTCTGGTTGCCCGCGGACTGATCATTGCCGCAGGCGCCGAGGGCGAGCAGGGCGACGGCCGAGGCGGCGGCGAGCAGGGTGCGGGTCATCGTCAGTCTCCGGATCAAGCCAATGTCAGCCGCTTGGACCACAGGTTTGTGACGGAGAGGCGGATGGTGGTGTGACGGTTCGGCGACGTCCCGGCTTTCGCCGGGATGACGATGGTTACGGGCGCGCGCTCAAGCAGTGAGCGACCGCGTCGCGAACGTTAGCGCCCTCAGATATGAATCGCGTGCCCCAGCGCCCGCAGCGATGCCTCGTGGAAGGCCTCGCCCATGGTCGGGTGGACGTGGATGGTTCCGGCGACGTCTTCGAGAACCGCGCCCATCTCCAGCATCTGGGCGAAACTGTTGGACAGTTCCGAGACGTGCTGGCCGACGGCCTGGACGCCGAGCAGGCGGTGATCGGTCTTCGACGCCAGCACCCGGACGAAGCCGCCATCGTCGCCGGCCTCCAGCGCCAGGGCGCGGCCGATGGCCATCAGGGGGAAGACGGCGGTGAGGACGTCGTCGCGGCCCTCGACATCGAGCGGCGTCAGGCCGGCGGAGACGATTTCGGGCTCGGTGAAACAGACGGCGGCGATGGTGACCGGGTCGAAGCGCTTGTTGTGACCCGCGATGATCTCGGCGACGACCTCGCCCTGGGCGCTGCCCTTGTGGGCCAGCATGGGTTCGCCGGTCAGGTCGCCGACGGCCCAGACGTTCTTCATCGAGGTCGCGCAGCGGTCGTCGATCCTGACGAACGGGCCGGCCATGGCGACGCCCATATTCTCCAGACCCCAGCCCTGGGTGCGCGGGCGGCGGCCGACGGTGACGAGAACCTTGTCGGCCTTGAGTTTGAGGGCGGCGCCGTCCCTCGTGGTGACGTTGAGCTGGCCCTTTTCGAACGACCCGGCTTTCGCGCCGAGGTGCAGTTCGACGCCGTGCTTCTCCAGCCATTTGGCGACCGGATCGGTCAGGGCCTTGTCATAGAGCGGCAGCAGGCGGTCGGCCATTTCGACGATGGCGACCTCGGCCCCCAGCTTGCGGAAGGCGATGCCGAGTTCGAGGCCGATATAGCCGCCGCCGACCACGACCAGCTTGCCGGGCACCTTGTCCAGCGACAGGGCCTCGGTCGAGGAGATGACGTCGCCGCCGAATTTGAGGAAGGGCAGTTCGACCGGCTCGGAGCCGGTGGCGAGGATGACGTGTTCGGCGCTGATGGTGATGTCGCCGTCGGCCGTCTTCACCGTGCAGGTCTTGGCGTCGGTGAAGTTCGCCCAGCCCTTGATGACCTTGACCTTCGACTTCTTCAGCAGGGCGGCGACGCCGGCGTTCAGCTTGCGGACGATGCCGTCCTTCCAGGCCGTGGTCTGGGCCAGGTCGATGGCGGGTTTGGAGGCCGTGATGCCGAGCGTGCCGCCGGCAGCGGCCTTGCTGACCGTCTCGAACTTCGAGGCCGCGTGGATGATGGCCTTGGACGGAATGCAGCCGACGTTCAGGCAGGTGCCGCCGAGGCCGTCGCCACCGTCGACCAGCACGACATCCAGCCCGAGCTGGCCGCAGCGGATGCCGGCGACATAGCCGCCGGTGCCGGCGCCGATGATGAGGACTTTGGTGGTGATCTGCTGCATCTTCTTTTCCGCTCATCCCCGCGAACGCGGGGACCCAGTTCTGTTCAGCCTGACACAGGCGTTTCAGGACATCGACCTATGATCACGTCCCCTCATCCATCACCCAAAGCACTGGGTCCCCGCGTTCGCGGGGATGAGCGGAGAGAGGGGGCATGGTCACATCCACAGCGTCGCGGGATGCTCCAGCAGCCCCTTGATCCTCTGCACGAACACCGCCGCGTCGTGGCCGTCGACGATGCGGTGATCGAAGCTCGAGGACAGGTTCATCATCTTGCGCACGACCATCTGACCGTCCTTGACCACCACGCGTTCGGCGATCTTGTTGGGGCCGACGATGGCGACCTCGGGGTGGTTGATGATCGGGGTGTGGATGACCCCGCCCAGGGTCCCCAGCGAGGTGATGGTGATGGTCGAGCCGGTCAGTTCGTCGCGTTTGGCCGAGCCGTCCTTGGCGGCGCCCGAGACGCGGGCGATCTCCAGCGCCGCAGCCCAGGGGTCGAGGGATTCGGCGTGGCGGACCACCGGCACCATCAGGCCGTTCGGCGTCTGGGCGGCGATGCCGATGTGGACGGCGGCGTGGGTGGTCAGGACCCCGGCCTCGTCGTCGTAGTGGCTGTTGATGGTGGGCTGGTCGCGCAGGGCCACGACCATGGCGCGGGCGATGAAGGGCAGGACGTTGAGCCTGGGCCGGTCCTTGCCTTTATTCTGGGCATTGAGGTGGGCGCGGAGCTCCTCGAGGGCGGTGACGTCGATCTCCTCCACATAGGTGATGTGGGGGATGCGGCGGACGCTCTCGGCCATCTTCTCCGCGATCTTGCGGCGGACGCCGATGATGCGGGTGACGGTGGTTCCTTCGTGGCGTTCGTAGGTGGAGCTGGCGGACGATCCGGACACGGACGATGCCTGGCCGCCGGAGGCGACCCAGGCGTCGAGGTCGCCGTGCTCGATGCGGCCGGCGGGGCCGGAGCCGGGGACGAACTGGAGCTCGATCCCGAGATCGCGGGCGCGGTTGCGCACCGCGGGCGAGGCGAGCGGGCGCTGGTTGCGGTCGGAGAGCTGGCGGTGAGGCGCCGCCCCCCTCGAAGCCTGCTCCGCAGGCTTCGGTCCCCCTGACAGGGGGACAGACGATGCCGGCGCCGGCGCCGGACGAGCCGTCTCCTCCCCGCTTTGCGGGGAGGGGGACCGCGAAGCGGTGGAGGGGTTCGCCGCAGCGACGTTGCCCTTGCCCTCGACCTGGAAGCTGACCAGCGGACCGCCGACGGCGAGTTGCTGGCCCGCTTCGCCGTGCAGGGCGACGACGGTTCCGGCGACCGGACTGGTCAGTTCGACCGTGGCCTTGTCGGTCATGATGTCGGCGACGATCTGGTCCTCGGCGACGACGTCGCCGACCTTGATGTGCCAGCCGACCAGTTCGGCCTCGGCCGTGCCCTCGCCGACGTCGGGCAGTTTGAAGATGAAATTGCCGGGGGTCTGCGCGGTGGCGGGCGCCCCCTCCCCCGCTTCGCGGGTACTCCCCCCGGTGGGGGGAGATTGCGGCGCGGATTGTCCCCCTTTCAGGGGGACCGAAGCCTGCGGAGCAGGGTTCGAGGGGGGCGGCGCTTCAGCGCCAGCCGCGTTCCCCGCCCCCTCGACCTCGAACTCCACCAGCGGCGAGCCCACGGCCAGTTGCTGGCCCGGTTCGCCATGGGCGGCGAGCACCTTGCCGGCGACGGGCGATGTCAGTTCGACGGTCGCCTTGTCGGTCATGATGTCGGCGATGATCTGGTCCTCGGCGACCGTGTCGCCGACCTTGACGTGCCAGGCGACCAGTTCGGCCTCGGCCGTGCCTTCGCCGACGTCGGGCAGTTTGAAGACGTAGCGGCCCATCCTAGCGCCCTCCGGTCATGACGGCCTTGAGGCCCACAGCGACCCGTTCGGGTCCCGGGAAATATTCCCATTCGAAGGCGTGCGGATAGGGGGTATCCCAGCCGGTCACCCGCGCGATCGGCGCCTCAAGGTGGTAGAAGCAGCGCTCCTGCACCAGCGCCGACAGCTCTCCTCCGAACCCGGAGGTTTTCGGCGCCTCATGGACGATGACGCAGCGGCCGGTCTTCTTCACCGAGGCTTCTATGGTCTCGATGTCGAGCGGCACGAGGGTGCGCAGGTCGATGACCTCGGCGTCGACGCCGGCGTGTTCGGCGCCGGCCAGGCTGACCCAGACCATGGTGCCGTAGCAGAGGATGGTGACGTCCGAGCCCTCGCGCATGACGCGCGCCTTGCCGATCGGCTCGACGTATTTGCCGGTCGGGACCTGGGCCAGGTCCTGGGCCTTCCACGGGCTGACCGGCTTCTGGTGCCAGCCGTCGAAGGGGCCGTTGTAGAGGCGTTTGGGCTCGAAGAAGATGACCGGATCGTCGTCTTCGATGGCGGCGGTCAGCAGGCCCTTGGCGTCATAGGGGTTGGACGGGATGACGACCTTGAGGCCGGCGATGTGGGTGAAGAGGCTTTCGGGCGACTGGCTGTGCGTCTGGCCGCCGAAGATGCCGCCGCCGTAGGGGGAACGCACCGTGATCGGGCTGGTGAACTGGCCCGCCGAGCGGTAGCGCAGCTTGGCCGCCTCGGAGACGATCTGGTCGTAGGCGGGATAGATGTAGTCGGCGAACTGGATCTCGACGACGGGGCGCAGGCCGTAGGCGCCCATGCCGATGGCGGCGGCGACGATGCCGCATTCGCTGATCGGGGCGTCAAAGCTGCGGGTCAGGCCGTGCTTCTGCTGCAGCTGGTCGGTGACGCGGAAGACGCCGCCGAAATAGCCGGCGTCCTCGCCGAAGCTGAGGACGTTGGGGTCCTCGGCCATCTTGACGTGCAGGGCCGAGTTCAGCGCCTGGATCATGTTCATCGGCATGACGGCGGGCGTCGCATTGGCGGTCGCCGGCGCGGGCGAGCCGACGGTGTCGCCGTCGGGCTCCAGGCCGTCGGTGCGGTCGGCTTTGGTGAAGGTCTGTTCGGTCATTCAAAATCACCGCTCATCCCCGCGAAAGCGGGGACCCAGTTCTTTGGGTGATGGAAAAGGAAGGCGGGCCTCAGAAAGGTTTGTCCTGAAACGCAGGCGTCAAGCTGGACAGGACCGGGTCCCCGCTTTCGCGGGGATGAGCGGAACAGGGAAACGCTCATACCCCCACCTCGCGGCGCTGTTCGGTGATGCGCCAGTCCTCGGTGGCATAGACCTCCTCGAACATGGTCTTCACCGAAGGGCGCGACTGGCCGAGCGTGCCGATGGCCTCGGACTCCTTGCCGGCGGCGCGGACCTGGTCGACGGCCTCGGCCTCGGCGGCCGTCTGCTGCTCGTCGGACCATTCGCCCAGCGCGATCAGATGCTGTTTCAGGCGCGCGATCGGGTCGCCGAGCGGCCATTTATCGTGCTCGTCGGCGGGGCGGTAGCGGCTGGGGTCGTCGGAGGTCGAGTGGGGGGCGCCGCGGTAGGTGAACAGCTCGATGACCGTGGCGCCCTGGTTGGAGCGGGCGCGCTCCTCGGCCCACTGGGTCGCGGCCCAGACGGCGAGGAAATCATTGCCGTCGACGCGCAGGGCCGGCAGGCCGTAGCCGATGGCCTTGGAGGCGAAGGTGGTCTCCAGCCCGCCGGCGATGCCCTGGAAGGAGCTGATGGCCCACTGGTTGTTGACGATGTTGAGGATCACCGGGGCGCGGTAGACGGCCGCGAAGGTCAGGGCGTTGTGGAAGTCGCCCTCGGCCGTGGCGCCGTCGCCGATCCAGGTGATGGCGATCTTGTCGTCGCCCTTGTAGGCGCTGGCCATGGCCCAGCCGACGGCCTGGGGCACCTGCGTCCCCAGATTGCCGCTGATGGTGAAGAAGCCGTAGTCCCTGGCCGAATACATGATCGGCAGCTGGCGGCCTTTGATCGGGTCGGAGGCGTTGGAATAGATCTGGTTCATCATGGTCGCGAGCGGATAGCCGCGCGCGATCAGCAGACCCTGCTGGCGATAGGTGGGGAAGCCCATGTCCTCGCGGGACAGGATCATGCCCTGGGCGACGGCGATGGCCTCCTCGCCGGTGCATTTCATATAGAAGCTGGTCTTGCCCTGGCGGTGGGCGCGATGCATCCGGTCGTCGAAGGCGCGGGTCAGGATCATGGCCTTGAGGCCGCGGCGCAGGGTGTCGGCGTCCAGCTTCGGGTTCCACGGGCCGACGGCCTGGCCGTCGTCGTCGAGCACGCGGATCAGCCGGAAGGCGTGGTCGCGCATGTCGAAGGGGGTGGTCGAGACCTCGGGGCGGTCGACGGCGCCGGCGGGATCGAGCTTCAGATGGCTGAAGTCGGTGGGGTCGCCGGGCCGGCCCGAAGGCTCGGGCACGCGCAACGACAGGGGCTGGCTATTGGGCTTCTTCATTCCGTCCCGTCCGGTTGATCCGACCGCGTTTCCTCCGGCGCAATTAGCACGAGGCGCCAGACAAGGCTCGCTCGATTTTGACCTTGCCTTGGCGGGTTTGGCGGTATTTTATTGCGTGATAACTCGATCAGGAGAAACGCCTTGGCTGACGATCTGGATCCCGTCGACGCCCGAATTCTGGACATCCTGCAGCAGGACGCCGGATTGTCGGTGGCCGAGGTGGCGGACCGGGTCGGCCTGTCGGCCTCGCCGTGCTGGCGGCGCATCAAGAGACTGGAGGATACGGGCTTCATCCGCAAGCGGGTGACCCTGCTGGACGCGACCAAGCTGGGCCTGGATTTCGAGGTCTACGCCATCGTCAAACTGAGCCTGCCCTCGACCGAGAACCTCGAGGCGTTCGAGACCGCCGTCTCGGCCTGGCCCGAGGTGGTGCAGTGCGCCACCATCACCGGACGCGAGGACTATGTGCTGCGGATCATCACCTCCGACATGCACGCCTTCGACCAATTCCTGCGCAACAAGCTGCTGAGCCTCGGCATCGTCTCCGACTGCGAAAGTCACATCGTCACCCGCGGCGTGAAGAATGTGACCGCCCTGCCGCTGGGCATCATCACGCCGCACGTGAGCTGAGTCACATTACCAATCCTTGAGTTGGCGCGGCCGGTCGCGCCGTCGATAGTCGCGACGACCCTTGGGGGAGGCTCGTCATGCGCATCGCGACCGTCATCATTCTGACCGGGCTGCTGGCCGTTCCCGCCGTCGCCGCCCCGATGGGGCAGGAGCCGAGCCCCGTCGTCGCCGCCGAGACCGACATTCAGGCCTTCCGCCGCCTGCGCGCGGAGGCCGTGGCGGCGGCCGGGGCCGAGGACCTGACCACCGCGGCCGCGCGTCTGGCCGAGGCCGATGCCCGCATTCCCGACCACGCCGGCCTGATCCTGTTGCGTGCGCGCGTCGCCGCCCTGGCCGGACAGCACGATGAGGCGCTGGCCCAGGTCAGGCGCTACGCTCGCGGCGGGCTGACGCTTGATCTCGCCCAGGAGCGGATCCTGTCCACCCTGTCGACGGCGCCCGGCTATGCGGCGGCGGTCGAGGCCCTGGAGGCCAACCGGGCTCCGGTCGGCGGCGACCGGCTGTCCGAGGTCGCCCGGATCGAGGGCGCGGTCATCGCGGAGAGTCTGGTGCGGGACGAGACGCGGGGGCGCTGGCTGGTGTCGCAGGTGCGCGGCCGGACGATCGTCGCCCTGGCCGACGATGGGACGTTGTCGGACTTTGTCGGCGCCGACCCCGGGATCGGCGGCGTTCTGGGCATGGCGTTGGACGCAGAAGCCGGCGTGCTTTGGGCGGCGACCTCGCCCCTGCCCCCGTCCGTCCATGGCATGGACGCCGAGGCCGCGAAACCGGCGCCGGCCCTGCTGAAGATCGATCTGGCGAGCGGGGCGGTGCTGGCCCGGCTCGCGGCGCCGGCCGGCCCGCCCGAGCGTGGACTCGGCGACATCGTCCGCGCGGCTGACGGCGCGATCCATGTGGCGGATTCCACGACCGGGGAAATCCTGACGCTTCCGCCGGGCGGCGCGACGCTCGGGACCCTGCTGCCGGCCGGAATGCTGGGGTCGCCGCAGGGAATGGTGGCGACGCCGGACGGAGCCGCCCTGATCGTGGCCGACTATTCCTCGGGCCTGTGGCGGATCGACCGGACGACGGGCGCCGTGCGCCGCCTGTCGGCCCCGGCGGATTCGAGCCTGGTCGGCGTCGACGGCCTGACGACCGACGGCCGCGCCGTCTATGGCTTCCAGAACGGCGTGGCTCCTCACCGGGTGCTGAAGCTGACGCCGGACGCCGGCTGGACGTCGATCCTCGCGGTCGAGGTGCTGGCCGCCAACCTGCCGATGATCGATGAACCCACGACAGGGCTGGTCCGAAACGGCGAACTGGTGTTCGTTTCCCGTTCGCAGTGGAGCGATTTCGGCGGCGACGGGGCGCAGACGACGCCCACGCCGGCGCCGGCGATCATCGCCCGGCTGCCGCTGGACTGAACGGAGCCTGACATGATCGAGATGGTGATCGACGCCCGCCGCAAGGACCTCGGCGGTTTCGAGGTCGGACGCGTCCTGCCCTTCCACGCCCGTCGCATGGTCGGGCCGTTCATCTTCCTGGACCAGATGGGGCCGGCGGCGTTCGCGCCCGGTTCGGAGGCGATCAATGTGCGGCCGCACCCGCACATCGGCCTGTCGACCCTGACCTATCTGTTCGAGGGCGAGATCATGCACCGGGACAACACCGGCGCGACCCAGGCCATCCGACCCGGCGAGGTCAACTGGATGACCGCCGGCAAGGGCATCGTCCATTCCGAGCGCACCGACCCGCTGAAGAAATCCACGGGCGGCCCGATGCATGGCATGCAGGCCTGGATCGCCCTGCCGGAAGAGGCCGAGGAGACCGATCCCCGCTTCCATCACCATGGCGAGGCCGACCAGCCGGCCTATGAGAACGGCGGCCTGTTCGCGCGGCTGGTGGCCGGCGAGGCCTATGGCGCCAGGGCGGCCGCGCCGGTGTCGTCGCCGCTGTTCTATGTGCATTGGGAATTGGCCGAAGGCGTGCGGACGGCGGCGCCGCCGGGAAAGGGCGCCGGCGGCTATTCCGAGCGCGCCCTGTATGTGGCGAAGGGCGAGATCGAGGTCGGGGACCGGACCTTCCACGAGGGCCAGATGATCATTCTGGAGCCGACGGCGGAGCCGACCATCAAGGCGGTGAAGGCGTCGACCGTCATGGTGCTGGGCGGCGAGCCAGTCGGGCCGCGCATCATCTGGTGGAATTTCGTCCATTCGAAACAGGAACGGATCGACCAGGCCAAGGCCGACTGGAAGGCCGGCCGGATGACATTGCCGACCGAGGACGATGTGGAGTTCATCCCCCTGCCCGACGTGCCCTCGACGCCGGAGCCGGCCCCGGCCGGGGTCAAGCCGGAGCCGACGCATCCGGTTTGACGCCAGCCGCCGAAGGTCTTGAATCGCAACCCATGAACCCGATCTAGCGGGGCATGACCGCTTTCTCCGTGCTCGATCTGTCGCCCATCGTCGAGGGCGGCGACGCCCGGCGCGCCCTGCTGGAATCCACCGCCTTCGCCCAGGCCGCCGACCGGCTGGGGTTCACGCGGTTCTGGGTCGCCGAGCATCACAACATGCCGGGCATCGCCAGCGCCGCGACCGCCGTGGTGATCGGCCAGATCGCAGGGGCGACGCAGCGTATCCGCGTCGGCTCGGGCGGGGTCATGCTCCCCAACCATGCGCCTTTGGTGATCGCCGAACAGTTCGGGACGCTGGAGGCCCTGTATCCGGGCCGCATCGATCTGGGGCTCGGCCGGGCGCCCGGCACGGACGGCGAGACGGCCCGCGCCTTGCGCCGCTATTTCGAGGCCGCCGACCGCTTTCCTCAGGATGTGATGGAGCTGCAGGCCTTTCTCGACGACCCTGTCGAGGGTCAGCGCGTCACGGCCTGGCCGGGCGCGGGTTCGAAGGTACCGATCTGGCTGCTGGGCTCCAGCCTGTTCAGCGCGGAGCTGGCCGCCCAACTGGGCCTGCCGTTCGCCTTCGCCAGCCATTTCGCGCCCGAGCTGCTGATGCAGGCGTTGCGGACCTATCGCGCCGGCTTCCGGCCGTCGAAGGCGCTGGCCGAGCCCTATGCGATGGCGGCGATCAACGTCTTCGCCGCCGAAGACGACGCGGCGGCGCTGCGCCTGTCCACCTCGATGCAGCAGGCCTTCGCCGCCGTGGTCACCGGCATGCCCGGCCGGGTGAAGCCGCCGGTGGACGACATCACGCGGGTGCTGGACGCGCGCCAGCTCGCGGCGGTGCAGAGCCGGTTGACCTGGGCCGCGATCGGCGGGCGCGAAACGGTGCGCGACAAGTTGGCGGCTTTCGCCAGCCAGACCGGAGTGGACGAGGTCATGGTCACCGGCATGATGTTCGACATCGATGACCGCATCCGCAGCCTCGAGATCACGGCAGAGGCGGTGGCGGGGCTGTAACCCAAACCGCTCATCCCCCGAAAGCGGGGACCCAGTGCTGTGGGCGAAACGGCGCAGGCCGCCTGTGCACCGACGCTCGTCCTGAAGCGCCGGCGTCAAGCTGGACAGGACTGGGTCCCCGCTTTCGCGGGGATGAGCGGACCTAGAGCGTGCCGAGAAACGCGAGCAACAGCCGGTTCACCTCATCGGCGCGTTCCTGCTGGATCCAGTGGCCGGCGCCGGGGACCACGACCTGCATCCGCAGGTCGGTCGCCAGATCCTTCAGGCCTGCTTCGTGCTGGCCGGCGTAGTGGCGCACAGGGTCGCGTTCTCCGACCACGAAGGCCGCGGGCACGGTGATAGGGGCGTCCTGAAGGTGCGCCGTCAGCGACCAGTTGCGGTCGAGGTTGCGGTACCAGTCGAGAGGCCCCCGAAAGCCGCCGGAGGAGAAGGCGGCGACATATTCGGCGAAATGGGCCTCGCTCATCCACGGCGGCAGGGACGCGTTGTCCGGGACGGTGGAGATGAAGCTCTGGCCCTCGGGGATGAAGCCGGTCGACTGCTGTCCGTCCGGTGTGGCGCCATCGTAGGCGAAGAACATCTTGCGCAGGGCGGTCGCCGGGTCGGCCTCGAACACCGCATGGGCGTCATCGGCCTGGAAGCGGCTGATGTAGAGATCGCCCAGCCCCAACCGTTTCGAGATCGCCGCCATCGCCGCCGTCGGCGGCCCCTTGGGCCGGCGCGGCTGGAACGGCACCGACAGGCCGAAGACGGCGCGGAAGATGTCAGGCCGGGTCAGGGCGCAATGCCAGGCCACCGGCGCGCCCCAGTCGTGGCCGACGACGACGCAGGAGGTCTGGCCCAGCGCCCGCACCAGATCGACCATGTCGCCGACCAGATGGAGGATCGAATAGGCGTCACGGTCGTCCGGCTTGTCGGTCCCGCCGTAGCCGCGCATGTCCGGGGCGACGGCGTGAAAGCCTGCGTCGGCGAGGGCCTGGACCTGGGCGCGCCAGCTGATCCCGAGTTCGGGAAAGCCGTGAACCAGGAGGACCAGCGGGCCGGAGCCGGCTTCGAGGATGTCTTGGCGAAGGCCGTCGGTCTGGATTTGGCGGGTCTGCATCAATCTCTCATCCGTTCATCCCGGCGAACGCCGGGACCCGGTGCTTTGGGTGATGAACTATCGCCGATGAGACACGGACAGATCGTCCTGAAACGCAAGCGTGAAGCTGGACAGAACTGGGTCCCGGCGTTCGCCGGGATGAGCGGAACTGTGTGGCGTTACAGCGTCACGCCCGTCGTACGCATGATCTCGGCGCGCAGCTCGGGCATGCCGTCGCCCTTCTCGGCCGAGGTCACGATGACCGCGGGATAGGCCGCGCCGCGTTTTGAGACGCCCTTCAGGGTCGCCTCCTGGACCTTCTGGGCCTCGCCCTTCTTGAGCTTGTCGGCCTTGGTCAGGATGATCTGGTAGCTGACGGCGGCGAGGTCGAGCGCGTCCAGGGCCTCGTCATCGACCTTCTTGAGGCCGTGGCGGGCGTCGATCAGCAGATAGACCCGCTTCAGCGTCACCCGGCCGCGCAGATAGTCGCGGCCCAGGTCCTGGAACTTCTTCACCGTCGATTTCGACGCCTTGGCCCAGCCGTAGCCCGGCAGGTCGACCAGACGCATCTTGCCGTCGAGGTCGAAGAAATTGACCTCGCGCGTGCGGCCCGGCTCGTTCGAGGCCCGGGCCAGCTTGTGCATGCCGACCAGGCCGTTGATCAGGCTGGACTTGCCGACATTCGACCGGCCCGCGAAGGCCACCTCGGGCAGATCCGGGTCGGGCAGTTGCTCGATCTTGGCGCACCCCATGACGAAGGTCGCGGGGCGCGCGAACAGGACACGCCCCTGCTCCAGTTCTTCCGGGGTGAACTCGTCCAACTCAGGCCTTCGCCTTCTTCATCCGCTCGATGAAGGTGTCGATCGGGTTCTCGGCCTTCAGCCGGTGCATGATCACATACTGCTGGATGATGGTCAGGATGTTCGACCAGCCCCAGTAGATGAGCAGGCCCGCCGGGAAGCCGGCCATGATGAAGGTGAAGATCACCGGCATGAAGGCGAAGATCTTGCGCTGCATCGGATCTGGCGCCGGCGGGCTCATGGCCATCTGCAGCCACATGGTCAGGCCGTAGATGATGGCCAGGACGCTGAGGCCGAGGGTGAAGCCGCCCGCCCCGCCGGCCAGCAGGCTGCCGATCAGGGGCGCCGAGGCCGGGTCCCAGGGGATCAGGCCGAACAGGTTCCAGATATTGGTGGGGTCGGGCGCCGACAGATCCCGCAGCCAGCCGAAGAAGGGCTGGTGCCGCATCTCGATGGTCACCGACAGCATCTTGTAGACGGCGTAGAAGACCGGGATCTGCAACAGCAGGGGCAGACATCCCGCCAGCGGATTGATCTTCTCCTTCTGATACAGCGCCATCAGCTCCTTCTGCTGGGCCGGCGGATCGTCGGGATATTTCTTCTTGATCTCCTCCATCTTCGGCGCGAGCACCCGCATCTTGGACATGCTCTCGTAGCTCTTGTTGGCCAGCGGGAACATGAACAGGCGGACGGTCAGGGTCAGGCCCAGGATGGCCAGACCGAAATTGCCGAGCCAGCCGTAGAAGAATTCGACAATGATGAAGATCGGCCGGGTCAGGAAGAACAGGAAGCCCCAGTCGATGGCGTAGATGAAGCGCGGCAGATCCAGCGCCTGCTCATAGCCCGAGAGGATTTCCTTGCGCTTGGCGCCGGCGAACAGGCGGGTGGTCTCGGTGATCTGCATGTTCGGCGCGATGGTGTGTTCGGCGCCCTGCATGATCACGGAGTGGACGTTGAACCGGGGTCCCTCGGTGACGAGGAAACCGGCCTCGATCCGTTCGTCCTGGGCCGGAATGAGGGCCGCCATCCAGTATTTGTCGGTGATGCCCAGCCAGCCGCCGGTCGATTGATGCTCCTGGACCGGCTTCTTGACCCAGGCGTCGTATTTCAGCTGTTCGGTCGAATAGGCGCCGGGCTCGCCGAAGGTGCCGATGGCTCCCTCGTGCAGGATATGGTTCTTGCCCAGGTCGGCCGGCAGGCCCTGCCGCTCGAGGCGCGCATAGGGGCGGATGGTGATCGGCGTGGGGCTGAAATTGGCCACCGTGTCGGTCACGGCGAACATATACTGGTCATCGATCGAGATGAGGCGGGTGAAACGCATGCCCGCGCCATTGTCCCACGTCAGGGTGATCGGCGTCGTCGGGGTCAGGGTCGCCCCTTGCGTGAGCCGCCAGGGCGTCATCGGGCCGGGGACGCCGCCCGGGATGTTGGCGCCGTTCCAGCCGAACTGGGCCTGGTAGCCGTGGCGCATGCCCTCGGGCCGGAACAGCTCCACCGGCGGGGAATTCGCTTCCAGCGTCTCGCGGTAGCGGGTCAGGAACAGGTCGTCGATGCGGCTGCCGCGCAGCGACAGCGAGCCGGTCAGGGTCGGCGTCTGGATCGGCACCCGCAGACCGCCCTGGGCCAGGGCGGTGCGGCGATCCGTGGTGAAGGCCGTCACGGCCGCGGGCGCCGCCGCGGTCCCCGGCGCCGGCGTCGGGCCGGCCGCGGTCTGCTCGGCCGCGGCCTTCTGGGCGGCCCGCCGTTGGGCGGCCTGGGGCTCCATCACGAAGAAGCTGTAGGCGATCAGCATGATGCCGGCGATCACGACGAAGAGGATCGTGTTTCGGCTGTTGTCGTGTGGAGGCATGGAGATCAGGAATCCTGGCCGGCGGGCGCGGGTGGGGAAGGCGCGGACTTGGGCGCCGGTCGCGGGGTCGCGAGCCTTGTAAGCGCCGATTTCACATCGTCAAGCAAACGGTCCCAGGGACGGTCCGCCGTGCCCATGCGGGCGACGAAGACATAGTCGCTGCCGGGGACCGCCAACAGGGGCGCCGCGGCCCGGGCCGCCTCTCTCAGGCGGCGCTTGGCGCGGTTGCGGATAACGGCGTTGCCGACCTTGCGCGTGGCGGTGAAGCCGAGCCGCACGGTCGGGACGCCGTCCTGACGGTCCAGCCGCTGGATAACGACCGCGCCGCGGGCCTCTGAAACGCCCTTCGCGGCCGCCAGGAACTGGGGCCGCGAAGTCATGCGTTCGATTTTGAAAGGGTCGCTCATGCGCCCGAACCCGGGCGCCGGACGATCAGGCCGTCAGGCGCTTGCGGCCCTTGGCGCGACGCCGCGCGACGATCTTCTGTCCGTTCTTGGTGGCCATCCGCGAACGGAAGCCGTGACGGCGCTTGCGCACGAGTCGCGACGGCTGATAGGTCCGCTTCACGTTCGGCTCCTGGGACTGAAAACAAAAAGGCGGCGGAAAGCGTCCGTCGCGGGAAGGGCGGGCGTATAAGCGGCGGGGCCCGCGGTGTCAACGCCGACGGCCCCTCTGCGGAGAGACAATGGACCGGATAAAACGCTTTCTGCCCCTGATTTTGCTGGCCGGCGTCATCGCCCTGATCTTCGCCATGGGCTGGAACCGCTACCTGTCGCTCGACACCATCCGCGAACACGGCGCGGAACTCCACGCCTTCAAGGACGCCAACTATCTTCTGTGTCTGCTGATCCTGATGGCGGTGTTCGCCGTCCTGACCGCCAGCGTGGTGCCGGGCGTCTTCTTCGTCACCATCACCGCCGGCTATCTGTTCGGCCCCTGGGTCGGCGGAGTCTCGACCTCGATCGCGGCCACCGCGGGGGCCCTGATCGTCTATGCCGTGGCCCGTTCTGCGCTCGGCGAGGCCCTGCGCCGGAAGGCGGCCCGCGACCTGGGCCTGATGAAGAAGATCTGCGACGCCATCGACCGCGACACCTTCTGGTATGTGCTCGCCTCCCGTCTGGCCGTGGTCGTGCCCTTCCACATGATCAATGTCGCGGCGGGGATCATGGCGGTGCGGCTGGCGCCCTATTCCTTGGCCACGGTCATCGGCCTGTTGCCGGCCCACATCATCTACTGCTGGATCGGCGCCCGGTTGAACGAATTGCTGCGAACCAACCCCAACCCGGACTTCCAGGCGCTGTTCGGCCAGTTCTGGGCCCCGATGGCGGGGGTATTCGTCCTGGCGGTGGTGTTGCCGTTCGGTCTCAAGGGGCTTCAGGCCGCCCTCGGTCGGAAGACTTCGACGTGAACGGCGCAGCTTTTGGCCCGAGCCTTGCGTTGAGCCGGGCATGAACCGGTTTCGCGCCATTCCCGGCAGTCTTCGACACGGCTTGCGCGTGCCCGCCGACTGGCGTGAGCGGTTGAAGATCCACGCGCCCGACGCCCTGGCCTGGCGGCTGCTGCTGCTGACCTTCATCTTCACCGTCGTCGTCGAAATCCTGATCATCGTACCCAGCGCCGCGAGCTTCCACGAGCGCTGGCTGCTGGACCGGCTGCAGTCGGCGGAGCTGGCCTCGGTCGGGGTCGAGGCCCTGCCCTATTCCGCGGTCGAGGACGACGCCGCCGAACAGCTGCTGGCCATCGGCGGCGTGCAGGCGGTGGTGGTCGGGGACCAAGGCGTGCGCCGGCTGCTGCTGCAGGCCCCCAACCTGCCGCGGACGCCCGAGTTGATCGACCTGCGCCAGAACCGGCCCATGACCCGCATCGCCGATCCATGGCGCACCCTGTTCGGCCACCCCGACCGGTCGATCCGGGTCCAGGCCAGGCCGCGCTACCGTTCCGGCGACTTCATCGAGATTCTGGCGCCGGCCGAACCGCTGAAGATCGAACTGCGCGCCTTCCTGCTCAACAGCCTGCTGACCTCCCTGCTGATCTCTCTCGTGGCCGGGGGCCTGCTGTATGGCGGTCTGGCCTTCCTGGTGTTGCAGCCGCTGCGGCGCGTGACGCGCTCGATCGAACGGTTCGCGCTCGACCCGGAAGCCGAAGGCGATCCGCCCAGCGACCGCCACGACGAGATCGGCCGGGTCGAGCGGGAGCTGGCGCGGATGCAGGAGGAGGTGCGCGTCTCCCTGCGCTCCCGCGCCCGGCTGGTCGCGCTGGGCGAGGCGGTGGCCAAGATCAATCACGACCTGCGCAACATGCTGACCTCGGCCCAGATGGCGTCCGAGCGGTTGGCCGATTCGCCCGACCCCGAGGTGGCCCGCGTCCTGCCGCGGCTGGAACGGGCTCTGGGCCGCGCGGCGGCCCTGTCGCGCAATGTGCTGGAGTACGGCAAGAGCGAGGAGCCGCCGCCCCAGCGGGTTCGCATCCCGCTGGCCCCCGCCATCGCGGCGGCGGCCGAGGACGCCGGACTGACGACGGAAGGCGTGCGCCTGGCCAAGTCCATCCCGGCGCGGCTGAGCATCCACGCCGATCCCGACCAGTTGCATCGGGTGCTCGTCAATCTGATGCGCAACGCCCGTCAGGCCATCGAGGGCGACGCCACCCGCCGCGCGGGCCGAAGGGGCGTGGTCCGCGTCACCGCCTCGACCGAGGCGGACGACTGCGTCATTCACATCGCGGACGACGGCCCCGGCATTCCACCGCGCCTGTCGGAAAACCTGTTCGAGCCCTTCGTCAGCGGCCGGGCCTCGGAAGGGGCCGGCCTGGGTCTGGCCATCTCGCGTGAACTGGCCGCCAGTCATGGCGGCGCCCTGACCCTGGTCGAGACCGGGCCGACGGGCACGACCTTCGCCTTGCGCCTGCCCCACTGATATGTTCCGTCCGATCTGGCGCCAAATCGCCCGACCGGCGTTATCGCTGGCGTGGCCGGACGAAACCGCCCAGCTTCGCCGCACGCTCTTGCTTATGAGGCCCTGCATGACCCGTTTCACCCCCGCCGCCGTAGCCGCCTTGCTGTTGGCCGCCGCCCCGGTTTTCGCCCAGACGACGCGACCGCAGGCTCCGGTCGAAAGGACGACGCCCCCGCAGACCACCGCGCCCGCCACGCCGGTATCCAGCCCGACGCCGGGCTCCGAGGAATGGCTGCGGCTGCGCGGCGAAAGCTACCGCGCCGCCCCGGAAGCCGAGCAGGACCCGGCCGAGGTCGCCGCGACCATTCGCCTGAACGCCGAGATCGCCGCCCGTAACAACGCCGCCGAACGCCGCGAGGCCGAGGGGACCGCCGCCTGGCAGGCCGAGGACGCACGCTGGCGGGCAGAAACCGCCCGGCTGGAAACCCAGCGCGCCCAGTGGGAGGCCGACGCCGCCGCCGCCGAGGCCGCGCGCCTTCGCTACGAACGCGAGCGCGCCGCCTGGGCCGCCGAGGTCGCCGCCTGCGAACGCTCGCCGCGGTCGTGCGTGACCCGCATGCCAAAATACTGAGACCGGACCGGTAACCGCCGGACCCGAGGGACGGAAGTCGCGGTCAGCGGCGTTGCGCCTCGCCGACGCTCATGAGACCGTTCGGGCCGAACGGCGCAGGCCCGGGGTGACCATGACCGACATCGCCGAACCCCCGACCGAAACGCCCACCCGCCGCCCGGACCGGCCCCTGTCCCGCGGCCGCGCCGACACCTGGCGGCACCCAGCGTGGGTGCGGCTGACCCACTGGCTGAATGTCGTCGCCGTGGTGGTGCTGATCATGAGCGGGCTCAACATCCTGCAGGCCCACCCGCATCTGTACTGGGGCATTCGCTCGACCTTCGCCGACCCCTGGCTCAGCCTGCCGCCGATTCCGAACTGGCTGCTGATCCCGCAGGTCCGCAACCTGGCGGAGGCGCGCAACTACCATTTCCTGTTCGCCTGGATTTTCGTCCTGAACGGCCTCGCCTATCTGCTTCTGGGCCTGATCACGCGCCGCTTTGGCCGCCGCCTGTGGCCCACCCGCGCCGACTTGAAGGGCATCGGCCCGTCGGTCGTGGAGCACGCCCGCTTCCACTTCCCGACCGACGATCACGCCCGGACCTATAACGTCATCCAGAAGCTGACCTATCTGGTCATGATCGTGATCGTCCTGCCGATGATGCTGGTCACCGGCCTGTCGATGTCGCCCGGCTTCAACGCCATCGGCGGGGTGTTGCTGGAGATCATGGGCGGGCGGCAGTCGGCGCGGACCCTGCATTTCATCTCGGCCGTCCTGATCGTCGGCTTCATCGTCATCCATGTCGGTCTGGTGATCTGGACGGGGCTGTTCAACAATATGCGGTCGATGATCACCGGCTGGTTCGTGATCCAGCCGCCCGGGTCGACAGCGGGTCCGAAGCTCCGCCGCAAGCCGCCGACCGATGCGGGAGACGCCTCATGAACCGCCGCCGTTGGCTGGCCGGCGCCGTCGCCACGGCCGCGACCGGCCTGCTCGCCGCCTGCAATCAGGCCGGGACCAGCCTGGCCGAACAGGCGCGGCGGATGGGCGAGGGCCTGACCCGGCGGACGCAGCGGCTGCTGATTCCGCGCGACGCCCTGGCCCCGACCTACAGCCGCGCCGACATCTCTCCCGACTTCCGGGCCAACGGATCAACCGGCCCGGCGGCGTCCGACTATAGGGCGCTCAGGGCCAACGATTTCGCCGACTACCGACTGATCATCGACGGGCTGGTCGAGCGGCCGGTGGCGCTGAGTCTGGCCGAGCTGCGCGCCCGTCCGTCGCGGAGCCAGATCACCAAACACGACTGCGTCGAGGGCTGGACCTCGATCGGCGAATGGACCGGGGTGCGGCTGGAGACCCTGCTGGAGGAAGCCGGGCTGAAGCCGGAGGCGCGCTACATCGTCTTCCATTGTTTCGACGCCCTGGATCAGCGCGAGGATGGCGACCGCTATTATGAGAGCATCGACCTGATCGACGCCTTCCACCCCCAGACCATCCTGGCCTGGGCGATGAACGGCGAGACCCTGCCGGTCCCGCACGGGGCGCCGCTGAGGCTCAGGGTCGAGCGGCAACTGGGCTACAAACACGCCAAATACATCAAGCGGATTGAGGCGGTCGAAAGCTTCGCCCACATCGGCGGCGGCAAGGGCGGCTATTGGGAAGACCGGGGGTACGAGTGGTACGCGGGCATCTGACCCGGCGCGGGCTGGGGCTGGCGGCGGGGGCGGCCGTGCTGACCGGCGCGACAGGCGCGCGGGCGCGAAACCGCTTTCTCAGGATCATGACGACCAAGGGCGTGGTGCAGTTCGGGCGCACGGATAATGGAGTCCTTTTCGCTCCTGGAATCCCCTATGGCGCCGACACTGGGCCGCGTCGATTCCAGCCGCCGGTCCCGCCAGCACCTTGGGGAGACACCCTTCTGCACGGCGGCTACGGCCCTGCCTCACCGCAGCGAGGGAACGAGCCGAACCAGTCCGAAGACTGCCTGCGGCTGAATGTCTGGACGCCGGCTACCCGACCGGCGCGGCGGCCCGTGCTCGTCTACATCCACGGTGGCGCCTATTCGACCGGCTCGGGGTCCAGTCCGCTCACGAACGGCGCCCGGCTGGCGGCGCGCGGCGATGTGGTGGTGGTCACCATCAACCACCGGCTGGGGCCGCTGGGATACGCCGCGCTGGCGCGGCTGGCGCCGGGGTTCGAGGACTCAGGCAATCTGGGCCAGCTCGATCTGGTTCTGGCGCTGGAATGGGTGCGGGACAATATCGCGCTCTTCGGGGGCGATCCCGGCTGCGTGACCGTGGTCGGCCAGTCGGGGGGCGGGGCCAAGATCGCCACCCTGATGGTCATGCCCGCCGCCGCCGGCCTGTTCCACCGCGCCGTGACCATGAGCGGCCAGCAGGTGACGGCCTCGGGACCGCTGAACGCCACGCGCCGGGCCGAGGTCTGGCTGGAGGCGCTGGGCCTGACGCCGGACCGGATGGACGAAGTTCGCACGATGCCAGTCGAACGGCTGATCGAGGCCTCGGGCGCGACCGACCCTCTCCTCGGCGGCGCGCTGTATTTCGGGCCGGTGCTGGACGGGCGCAGCCTGACCCGCCACCCGTTCTGGCCCGACGCCCCGGCCCAGTCGGCGGCCATACCGATGATGATCGGCAATACCCGCGAGGAGACCCTGGCCTTCCTCGGCAATGACCCGGCCAATGTCGGCCTGACCTGGGACGAGCTGCCCGCCCGGCTGACGCCGGCGCAGATGCGGATCGACGTGGCGCCGGAAGAGGTCACAGCCTGGTATCGCCGCGAGCATCCTGAGACGAGCCCCGATCAGGTCCTGATCCGCGCCACCACCGCCGCCCGCAGCTGGCGCGCCGCCGTCATCGAGGCGGAGATGCGGGCGGCGCAGGGGTCGCCCGCCTTCGTCTATCAGCTGGACTGGGCCTCGCGCCTGCCCAACGGCCGGACCGGCGCGTATCACACCTCGGACATCCCCCTGATGCTGGACAATGTCGCGGCCGAGGGATCGGGCGCCGTCGGACCCGGCGCCCAGGCCATGGCCGATCGCATGAGCGACGCCCTGCTGGCCTTCGCCCGCACCGGCGATCCGAACCATTCGGGCCTGCCGAGGTGGACGCCCTATTCGCTGGAGCGCCGCGAGACCATCGTCATGGACCTGCCGCCCCGAATGGAGAACGACCCGCGGGGAGACGAGCGGCGGTTCTTCGGACGGATTCCGTATATCCAGCCGGGGACGTGAAGGCCGATCAGGCCTCCGCGCCCTCGGCCCGCTTCTTCATCATGGCGTCGAAACTGCCCCAGACGCCCTCGGCGCCGTGCCAGGCGCCGGTGGTGGCGGCCTTGGAGTATTCGGTGGCGCGGGCCTCGAAGAAATTGGCGTGCTCGACGCCGGACAGCATCGACTGCAACCAGGGCAACGGGTTCTCCTTGACGCCGTAGATCTCGGGCAGGTGCAGCTGGCGCAGGCGCCAGTCGGCGATGAAGCGGATGTACTGTTTGATGTCGTCCGGCGTCATGCCGTTGACCGGCCCCATCTCGAAGGCCAGATCGATGAAGCGATCCTCCATCTCGACCACGGTCCGGCAGCATTCGACGATGTCGTCCGCCACCTCCTGGGTCACCGCCCCCGTCTCCTTGTTGAAGGCGTGGTAGAGTTTGATGATGCCGTCGCAGTGCAGGCTCTCGTCGCGGACCGACCAGCTGACGATCTGGCCCATGCCCTTCATCTTGTTCTGGCGCGGAAAATTCATCAGCATCGCGAAGCTGGCGAACAGCTGCAGTCCTTCGGAGAAGCCGCCGAACATGGCGAGGGTGCGGGCGATGTCGCCGTTCGTCTCGACCCCGAATTTCCCCATGAAATCATGCTTGTCGCGCATGGCCTCGTATTCCATGAAGGCGCCGAACTCGCTCTCGGGCATGCCGATGGTCTCGAGCAGCAGGGCGTAGGCCGCGATGTGGATGGTCTCCATGTTGGCGAAGCTCGCCAGCATCATCTTGACCTCGGTCGGTTTGAAGACCCGACCGTAGCGCTCCATGTAATTGTCCTGCACCTCGATGTCGGCCTGGGTGAAGAAGCGGAAGATCTGGGTCAGCAGGTTGCGTTCCGACGGCGTCAGATTGGCCGCCCAGTCCTTGCAGTCCTCGCCCAGCGGCACCTCTTCAGGCATCCAGTGGACCTGCTGCTGCTTCTTCCACATGTCGAAGGCCCACGGATAGCGGAACGGCTTGTAGGCCGCCGAGGCGGTCAGGAGGCCGGGGGTGGTGGGCTTGATCGAGACGTGCGCGTTCATCGGTACAACAGCTCTGACGGCGAATCCGGGATTGAGGATTCACCATGCGGGCGGACGGCCCCGGCGCCAAGCCGAAATGCGGCTATATTGCGATCACTTTTTGCGCGACCGCTATATATGGTAGGCGGACGCAGGTGTCTGGGGACGTCGCTGGGGACAAACCCAAGCGCTCCCTATGGATGCGAGCGCAGGTCTTGGGCGCGGATGGACGAACGACGGGCTAGCCTCGTGCGAGCAGAGGAGGCATCCATGACCTACACCGTCTACGGCGCCATGGGATCGGGCTCGGTCCCGGTCGAGGCGGCCCTGACCCTGATCGGGGCGTCCTACAAGGTGGTCGAGGCCGTCACCTGGGAGGGCGAAGCCGAGCGCGACAAGGTCGCGCCGGTCAATCCGATGCGGCAGATCCCGGCCCTGATCACCCCCGACGGCGAGACCATCACCGAGAGCGCCGCCATCCTGATCTGGCTGGCCGAACAGCATCCCGAGGCGGCGCTGGCGCCGGAACCGGGCGACCCCCGACGGGCGCAGTTCCTGCGCTGGATGACCTTCGTTCCGGCGGCCGTCTATTCGATGTTCTGGGTGCGGGACGAGCCGTCGCGACTGGCCGGAGACGATCCGGCCGCCCAAGAGATGATCAAGGTCCGCACAGCCGAACGCATCGCCGACTGCTGGGCGGCGATGGAAAGCCAGATCATGCCGGAACGTTTCCTTCTCGGCGCGGAGCTGACGGTGCTGGACCTCTATGTCTCGGTGGCCAGCCGCTGGACGCCGCACCGCAGGCGATTCCATGAGGTCGCCCCGCGCATGGGCGAGGTCATGCGGCGCGTCGACGCCCTGCCCGAACTGACGGCCTTCTGGGCCGAGCGGTTTCCGTTGGTGGGTCGCTACGGCAGCTAGAATCGGGGTCAGGCCGCCTCGGCCTCGAGGGTCACGCGGGCGGCCGGGAGGTCGCCGGACAGGGCCCGGTTGACCATCGACAACAGGCCGGCCTGGTTGATCGGCTTGGCCATGTGGGCGTTCATGCCGGCCGAGAGGCAGCGGACCACATCCTCGGGCATGGCGTCGGCGGTCATGGCCACGATGGAGACGACATCACCGGTATCGGGCATGGCCCGGATGCGGCGCGTGGCCTCCAGCCCGTCCATGACCGGCATGCGCACATCCATCAGCACCAGATCGAAGGGCTGTTCCGCCACGGCGTCAACGGCCTGCTGGCCGTCGCAGACCTCGACGACCTCGCAGCCGAAGGCCTCCAGCAAGATGCGGGCGACCTCGCGGTTGACCGGATGGTCGTCGACCACCAGCACACAGGGGACGCGAGCGGCATCCTCGATCGGGACAGCGACGGCCTCCGCCGGCTGGACCTCCGCGACGGCATCGGCGTCGGCGACGCGGTCAAAGGGCAGGTTCAGGATGAAGGTCGAACCCTCGCCGACGCGGCTGTCGACGTCGATGCGCCCGCCCATGCGCCGGACCTGCCGCGCCGCCAGGGCCAGGCCGAGGCCCGCGCCGCAATGATTGCGGCGGATCGAGGCGTCGCCCTGGGCGAAGGCCTCGAACAGATCCGGCAGGAACGACGGCTCGATGCCACAGCCCGTGTCCGAGACCCGGATGCAGACGCCGTCGCCGGCGCGATCCAGCCGGACCACGACCTCGCCCTGTTCGGTGAATTTGACCGCATTGGCGACCAGGGGATGCAGGGCCTGACGCAAGGCCCGGCGGTCGGCGGTGAAGCGGGCCTGGACCGGCAGCCGGTCGTCTATGGTCAGTTTGAGTCCCCGCGCCTCGGCGGAGGCCTGGCTTGGAGTGACGGTTTCGCGGGCCACGGCGGCCAGATCGAGCGGCTCGTTGGTCAGGGCGTCGTCGCCGCGGGCGAAGTCGAGGATGTCCTCGACCAGCATCAACAGGCCGTCGCTGGATTCCCTGATCTGACGCGCCTGGCGCACGGCCTCGGCGTCGAGTCCCGGCCGCCCGGCCAGGACATCGGCGAAGCCGGCCACGCCGTTCAGGGGGGTGCGCATCTCATGGCTCATCACGGCCAGGAAGCGGGACCGGGCGGCCGCGGCGTCCTCGGCCCGGCGCCGGGCGTCCTGGGCCGCCAGGGTGCGGGCGCGGAGACAGGCCTCGAGCCGGCGACGCTCGGTCATCACCGTGCTGATCGGCAAGACGGTGCCGACCATGGCCAGCAGGAAGAGATTGAAGATGCCCAGCCGGCGCAGCATCGGCGGGACGGATTCCAGCCCCGGAATGTCCGTCAGCGGCATCAGATGAACCGGGCCATGGCCGGTCAGGGTCGCGACGCCGCTCAGCGTCGCCATGATGATCAGGGCGGCGGCGGCCATGGTCGGCGAGAGACGCAGGCCGATCAGGAGCATCGGCAGAAAGGCCAGGAACATGATCGGCGCGACGTTCTGCCAGAACACGATGGCGGTAACCGCGGTCATCAGCAGCATCAGGCCGATCGCTTCCGGCCGACTGGCCCGGGTCATCCCCCGGAACCGGTGGCTGCGCGCCAGCAACAGCAGGATCGGCGTAACCAGCAGCAGGCCCAGAAGTTCGACGATGAAGAAGGAATAGAGGTTGAACAGCCAGCCGCTCAGCGTCCAGTCGCGAACAAGGGCGGCGATGCCGAAGCCCGCCGCGGCGGTCACGGCCACCGCCGGAGCCGCCGCATAGAGGGCGAAGGCGAACAGACGGCGGGGACGGCGCATGTCGAGGGCGGCGCCGCAAACCCGGCGAGCCAGGAAGGCGGCCAGGCCCGCTTCGCCCAGATTCATCAAGGCGTTGAGCCAGAGGAAGACACCCGCGTCGCCGCGGATGACATTGCTGAACAGATTGATGGTGAAACAGGCGGTCAGCACGGCCACCGCGGGGCGTCGGTGCAGCTGAAGCAGGGCCGCGACGAGGATGCCGTTGGAAAGCCAGACCGCGACCGCGTCGAAGGTCGCCACGCTCCAGTGGCCGATCAGCTGCGAGGCGGCGAAGAGCAGCACATAGACCCAGGCCGGCGGGCCCGCGATGCGGCCTGCCTCATGCCTGAAAAGACGCCAACGACCTCGCAACCGGTTTCCTCCGGCCCATCCAAGGTCGGGAGCGTTACAGCCAAGGCGTAAACAAATCGGGCGCCCTCGACGCGCGTCTAGCGCTCCGCCGTGCTGGAGGTCTGAAACGCCTCGCGCGGCCGGAAGCGGCGCCAGACGGCCCACGACAGCAGGGCCGTCGCCACGCCGAGCGCATCGGCGAGGAGGTCGCCCCAGCTGGGGTCGCGGCCGACGTAGCCCTGCACCACCTCGACCGCCGCCCCGAGCGCGATCGCCAGCAGCGCCGCCCAGGTCCGCGGCAGGCGCCGGAAGAGCACCCCGAGACTCCACAGGATCAGGCCGAAGGCGATGAAATGCGCCGCCTTGTCCCAGATCAGATCCTCGGAATCGATCGTTCCGCCGGGCGCCAGCATCAAGGCGACGAGGACGACAAGCACGAGGGCGCCGGCGAGGCGAAGAAACAGACGCATACGATTCAGGGCTTTCCGGGAGACCGTCCTTCTATCAGCCGGAAAGCAGTATCCAAACCCCCGTCACGGCGAACCCGGCCGCGGCGGCCAGCCTGATCCAGGCCAGCGGAAGCCGCCTGGCCGCTGTTTCTCCCAGCAGGACCGCCGGGCCGTTGACCAGCATCATGCCCAGGGTAGAGCCCGCCACGACCAGCGGCAGGTTCTGGAACTGCGCCGCGAGCATGGCCGTGGCGACCTGGGTCTTGTCGCCCATCTCGATCAGGAAGAAGGCGGCCGTCGTGGTCCAGAAGACGCCCGCGAAGGTCTGCTCGGTCCTGTCGGGGGCCTCCTCCATCCGGTCGGGGATCAGGGCCCAGACGGCGAACCCCAGAAAGGCTACGCCCACGCCCCAGCGCACCCAGTCACCATCCATGAAGCGCGCCAGAACCGAACCGGCCAGGGCCGCGAAACCGTGATTGGCCAGGGTCGCGACAAGGATTCCCAGCAGGATCGGCAACGGTCGCCGCCACGCCGCCGCCAGCATCATGGCCAGCAGCATGGTCTTGTCGCCGATCTCGGCGAGAGCGACCAGGCCGGTCGATACCAGGAAGGCTTCCAAGGCGTCTTCGTTCGCGGGGGTTCGGCGGACAGACCAGCGGCGTCGCAGCCGGCCCCCGCGTGGAAGCACCCTGCGAAGCCAGCGGTCTTGCCAAGTTGGTGGTCCTAACGCTCGCCCCGGATCGGGTCCGGGGCTCGCTGCTTGAGGACCGAGACGGTCCGCCCTCAAGCAGCCTCGCGCCGCGCGCGAGGCGATAGGGCAACTAACAGAACGCGCCATCCTCTCCGGGCGAGAGGAAGTGTGTTGACGCGAACCCCGCTGATCGGTGCGGGCGGCTACTCCCCGATGACGGTCGGGTCTGTATCGGTGATGGGATCGTCCGGCAAGGTCTCGTCGTGCGGACCATGCGTGTGGACGGCCTGTCTGCGCTGCACCGCATAGGCCACCAGCCACAGGGCCATGGCCCAGGCCGCGCCGACGCTCCAGCCGGCCAGGACATCGGTGGCCCAGTGCGCCGCGAGATAGACGCGGGTCAGGCCGACGATCAGGGTCAGCAACAGGGCGACGCCGAGCACATAGGCCTTGAAACGCCGTCTCGGGAAGGCCCGGGTCAGCATGACGCCGATGCTCAGATAGAACACCGCCGAGAGCAGGGCGTGACCCGAGGGGAAGCTGGCGTTGATGGTCTCCACGGCCTGGAACGCTTCCGGCGGCCTGTCGCGCTCGAAGACCGCCTTCAGGCCCTCGCTCAGCGCCACGCCCCCGGCCAAGCCCAGCACCAGCAGCAGGGCCGACAGCCGCTTGCGCTGGAGGATCAGGAACAGCACCACAATGACGGCGAACAGACCCAGGACGGCGATCCCGCCGAGGGAGGTCAGGTCGAGCGCCGCGGTCTCGAGCCAGGGCGGGCCCCAGCCGTCGGCGGAGCCTCCCGGCCGAAGCGCCAGAAGCACGGCCTGGTCGAAGGCCCGGCCATCGGCCTCCGTCATGTCGTCGGCCAGTTCGACAAAGGTCATGATCCCCGCGGCCACGACGAACAGGGCCGCGAGCGCGCTGATTTCAGTCCTGGCGATACGCCAGACGCGGCGAGCAAACGGGACGATTTGAGAGGAGGCCATCGGTCGCAAACGGTCCCGCTTGTGGGACGTTCCATTCACGCGTTCGTGATGAGAAAGGCGAGCCTCCTGTCACGCCCGCGTCGCGGCCTGTCCACAGGCTCATCCCCCGCCTTGATCGTGATTCGGACGGAAAGTGATCGTCAACCCCGTTGACGGTTGGTTAGCCATCTGCGCCCCATATCTGGGCGTGGGAAACGTTCCAGCCACAAGATGATGTGGTTTGGAGCGCGGGGTTCTCGCACGATCCAGTTCAGGGGCGACAGCATTATGGCCGGCGGCGAAGCGTTGAAGACAGTGGAATTCCAGCCGGTTGCGGGCGGCGATATCGCTGCGCGTCCCCATCTCTCCGTGGTGCGCTCCCTTAACCTCGACCGGTCCCGCGACGACCTGCTGACCGACTTCGGCAAGAAGACGCTGGAGGACCGCTATCTGCTGCCGGGCGAGAGCTATCAGGACATGTTCGCCCGGGTCGCCACGGCCTATGCCGACGACCACGACCACGCCCAGCGCGTCTATGACTACATGTCCAAACTCTGGTTCATGCCCTCGACCCCGGTGCTGTCGAACGGCGGCGCGGATCGCGGCCTGCCGATCAGCTGTTTCCTCAACGCCGTGGCCGACAGCCTGGACGGTATCCAGTCGGTGTGGAACGAGAACGTCGCCCTCGCTTCGAACGGCGGCGGCATCGGCACCTATTGGGGCGGCGTCCGGTCGATCGGCGAGAAGGTCAAGGGCGCCGGCCAGACCTCGGGCATCATCCCCTTCATCCGCGTGATGGACAGCCTGACCTTGGCGATCTCCCAGGGCTCGCTGCGCCGCGGCTCGGCCGCCGTCTATCTGGACGTGCACCACCCTGAGATCGAGGAGTTCCTCGAGATCCGCAAACCGTCGGGTGACTTCAACCGCAAATCCCTGAACCTGCACCACGGGATCAACATCTCGGACGCCTTCATGGAGGCGGTCCGCGACGGCCGGACGTTCGATCTGCTGTCGCCCAAGGACAAGGCGGTGGTGAAGACCGTCGACGCCCGCGCCCTGTGGCAAAAGATCCTCGAGATCCGCCTGCAGACCGGCGAGCCCTATCTGATCTTCTCCGACACGGTGAACCGCCAGATGGCCCCGCACCAGCGCGAGCTGGGCCTGTCGGTCAAACAGTCGAACCTGTGCGCCGAGATCATGCTGCACACCGGCCGGGACCACCTCGGCGTCGACCGCACCGCCGTCTGCTGCCTGTCCTCGGTCAATGCCGAGATGTTCCTGGAGTGGCGCGAGGAACCGAAATTCGTCGAGGACGTCATGCGCTTCCTCGACAATGTGCTGGAAGATTTCATCCGCCGCGCCCCGCCGGCCATGGCCGCGGCTGTCTATTCGGCCAAGCGCGAGCGCTCGGTCGGTCTGGGCCTGATGGGCTTCCATTCCTTCCTGCAGCAGCAGGGCGTGGCCTTTGAGTCCGCCATGGCCAAGTCGTGGAACATGCGGCTGTTCAAGCATCTGCGCCGCGAGGCCGACAAGGCCAGCCGGGTGCTGGCCGACGAAAAAGGCGCCTGCGAGGACGCCGCCGAGCGCGGCGTCATGGAGCGGTTCAGCCACAAGCTCGCCATCGCCCCGACCGCCTCGATCTCGATCATCTGCGGCGGCACCTCGGCCGGCATCGAGCCGATCCCGGCCAATATCTACACCCACAAGACCCTGTCGGGCTCGTTCGCGGTCAAGAACCCCTATCTGGAGCGGTTGCTGGGCGAGAAGGGCATCGACACCGAGGCGGTGTGGAACTCCATTCTCGAGCACGAGGGTTCGGTCCAGCATCTGGACGACCTCAGCGAGGACGAGAAGTCGATCTACAAGACGGCCTTCGAACTGGACCAGCGCTGGATTGTCGAACTGTCGGCCGACCGCGCCCCGGAAATCTGCCAGGCCCAGTCGATCAACCTGTTCATCCCCGGCGACGTGAACAAATGGGACCTGCACATGCTGCACTGGTCCGCGTGGGAGAAGGGCGTCAAGTCGCTCTACTATCTGCGCTCGAAATCGGTGCAGCGCGCGGCCTTCGCCGGCGCCGAGAACAAGGTCGAGGAAGAGATCGATCCGAACCAGCCCGACCTCTTCAGCGCCGCCCGCACCGACTATGACGAGTGTCTGGCCTGTCAGTAGCCCTGTGACCCTGGAACCGCGCTCCGGGGTTGACGTTGGGATGCCGGAGCAGAAGTCTGTTGGCGAGGCGGCCCGCGTCGTGCAGTGTTGTATCTGTTAACGGATCGGGAGGACCGTTGATGCGTATGACGGTTGTCGTGTTCGGAGTGTTGGCGACTGCGGCCCTTGCGGTCCCGGCGGTCGCCGCTGAGTCGCCCCCCGAAACGCAGACCGCCCTGTCCGATCCCTGGGTTGTCGTTCGCGAACCCCCCGCCACCGTCTCCGACCTGCTGACCCGCATCGACCGCGACGCCCGTTTCGCCGGGACCGATCGCCACGACTTCGGCCCGGAACAGGGCTGGAGCGGCTATGCCCCTTCTCCCCGCGGCGGCGCCTCGCCCTGGGTCGCTTCCAGCCGCGATGTCTGGTTCGAGAACAGCGCCTTCGACGACCGGCTGCGGCTGCGCACCGAAGGCCCCGTGCGCCGCGCCGACGGATCGCCCCTGCCGCCAGGACCGCTGGATCCGGCCGCGTACGAAGCCCAGCACTATGACCTGACCTATACCCGCGGCTGGACCGAGACCCTGGGCCAGACGGCGTCGGGACTCGACGTGACGCTGACGCCCCATGTCGGCGTGGGCGTCGGCTCGCGCGGCGGCACGACCGAGGCCGGGGCCACCCTGCGCATCGGACCCGACCTCGACCGGCTGGTGCCCGACGGCGAGGACGCCTTTGGCCAGAGACCCCGCTGGTATCTGTATGCGGCCGGCTCGGGCCGGGCGGTCGGCTACAACTGGGCCCGCAACCGCGACGGCGAGTTCGCCCGCTCGGGTGTCAGCCACGACTCCGGCGTCTTCATGGGCGACGCCTCTCTGGGCGTGGCCATGCGGCGGGGGCCGGTGCAGAGTTCCATCGGCCTGATCTACCGCGAGATCGGCGTCGAGGGTCTGCGCGCCGGCCACGGCGTCGACACCGACGTTTCCGAAGGCGTCATCGCCTTCCAGCTGTCGATCAAGCCCGAGTAGGGCATCCCCGTCGCGCTGACGGCCGCGACGCGGTCGCGACCTGTTTGAGCGCGGCGCACTAGTGCGTTCTCGCTACACCTTCGCGCCGGTCGTCGGCGCCGCCGTCCCAGGCCCAGCCGTCCCCACCCTGGCGCCAGACGCCCCCGTGCAGGCCGGAGGTTTCGCTGTCATTGGGCCGCAGCGTCACGCCGCGCGCCGCCAGTCCCGTCCGCAGCGACTCTGTGAACCGCTCGGTGTCCGCGCCGAAGCCATCGCCCCGGGCCACCAGATTGGGCAGGTCGAAGGCTGTCTGCACCGGCAGACCCCAGTCCAGAATCGCGATCAGCGCCCGGGCGTTATAGGCTAGGATCGAGGTGCCGCCCGGCGAGCCCAGCGCCCCGACCAGCCGCCCCTCGCGATCGAGGATCAGGATCGGCGCCATCGACGAGCGTGGCCGCTTTCCCGCCGCGGCCGCATTGGCCGCCGGTTCGCCGTCGGTCCGCGTCGGCGCGAACGAGAAGTCGGTCAGCTGGTTGTTGAGGAAAAAGCCCGCCGCCATCCGTCCCGAGCCGAACACGCTCTCGACCGTGGTGGTCATGCTGACCGCATTGCCCTGGGCGTCGACGACGACGAAATGCGACGTCCCCGCCGGCTCGTTC
>CALRJO020000022.1:0-41819 GCA_943367565.1 Brevundimonas vancanneytii | reverse complement strand
GCCGACGGCTGGGGCCTGCGGCGGTTCGCGCTTCACTACGCGGCGCTCGCGGCCGAGACGGGGGCCGACGGGCTGTTGATCGGCTCGGAGATGCGGGGGCTGACCACGACACGGGACGCGGGCGGCGGGTTTCCGGCGGTCGAGCAATTTCGCGCGTTGGCGGCCGAGTGCCGGGCGGTGGTCGGGTCCCATGTCGCGATCAGCTATGCGGCCGACTGGTCGGAGTATGCCGGGGTGCGGGACGGGGGCGAGGTGGCGTTCCACCTCGATCCCCTGTGGGCGGACGCGGCGATCGATTACGTCGGCATCGACTGGTACCCGCCGCTGGGCGACTGGCGGGCGGGGAATGGGGGCCTGGACGGCGAAGCTTTCGCGGGGCCGGTCGATCCCGACTATCTGGCGGCGCAGGTCGCGGGCGGCGACGGCTATGACTGGTTCTATGCCTCGGACGCGGACCGGGCGGCGCAGGCGCGGACTCCGATCACGGATACGGCGCACGGCGAAGACTGGGTGTTCCGGGTCAAGGATCTGAAGGGCTGGTGGTCAAACGCCCACCACGACCGACCCGGCGGGTCGAGGAGCGCGACGCCGACCGGCTGGGTCGCCGGGATGAAGCCGATCCGGCTGACGGAGTTCGGCTGCGCGGCGGTGGACCGGGGCGGCAATGCGCCGAACCTGTTTCAGGACCCCAAGAGCGCCGAGAGCGCCCTTCCGCCGTTCTCGGCGGGCGGGCGGGACGACCGGATGCAGCGCAGGGCGCTGGAGGCGGTGCTGGGGCATTTCGCGGAGGCGGGGAACAACCCCGTCTCGGCGATCTACGGCCGACCGATGATGGAGGCGGCGGACGCCTGGTGCTGGGACGCGCGGCCGTATCCTGCGTTTCCGGCGCGGGATGACGTTTGGGCGGACGCCGGCGGCTGGCGGACCGGACACTGGCTGAACGGGCGATTGACGGGCGAGACGCGCGACCTGATCGCGGCTGTGCTGAGGCGCGGGGGGCTGAGCGAGGACGCGTTCGAGATCGGCGGCTCGCCGGGCGAGGTGCAGGGGTATGTCATCGACCGGCCGATGCGGACGCGGGATGCGCTGGAGCCCTTGCTGGCCGGCCTGGGCCTGGTAGCGGCGGAGCGCAACGGCCGCGTGGCAGTGGTCGGCGACGAGACCACAGTCGCGACGCTGACCCTGGAGACGTTGGCGCTGCCGGAGGAAGGCGCAAGCCTGAAGGCTGAGCGGGTGCTGGAGCTGAGGCCGGGTTTGGCGCGGGTGCGCTACATCGACGGGGAGGACGGGTATCAGACGGGCTCTGCTGTCGTGCGGTCAGGAGGCGAAGGCGGCGGGGTCGATCTGGATCTGCCGGCGGTTTGTTCCGGCGCCCTGGCGCGGGCGGCGGCGGAGCGGGCGCTGGAGGCCGGGGGCGCCGACCGGCTGACGGCGTTGTTGGGGCCGGTCGGGGCGCTGGCGCTGGAGCCCGGCGATACGGTGTCGGTCGAAGGTCGGAGTGGCGGCTGGCGGGTGATGCGTCTGGACATGGATGAGACGCCGTCAGCGGTGCTGGAGCCGGTTTCGGCTGTCAGGGTCGGTGAGGATGACGGTCAGCCGGCGGCGGGCGGGGCGTCCGGGGTGGCCGGCGCGCCCTTCTTCCGCATGATCGAACTGCCGCCCTTGATCGGCAGCGAGGACGACGGGCGGCCGATCGCGATCGTGGCCGCGGACCCCTGGCGACCGATGCGGGTGTTCGCCGGGGCGGGTGCCGGCTCCCTGACGGCGAGAGGCGATGTCGTCCGACCGGCGACGGTGGGGGTGTTGGTCGAAGCGCTTGCGGCGGGTGTGCGGCATCGCTGGGACGAGGTGAACGCCCTGGTGGTCCGGGTGGAGGGGCGGTCGCCGGAAAGCCGCTCGGAAGCGGCGGTGTTCGCGGGCGGCAATGCGGTGGCGATCGAAGCCGCCACCGGCTGGGAGCTGGTGCAGTTTCGCTCGGCGACGCTGGTCGGGGACGGGGTCTGGCGGCTGACCGGCCTGCTGCGGGGGCAGCAGGGGAGCGAGGCGGTTGGCGCGACAGGCGGAGCGATCGTCGTGTTTCTGGACCAGACGCCGGCGAGGGCGGAGTCGCCGCCCGCAGAGCGGGGTCTGCCTCTTGTCTGGCGGGCCGGGCTCGCCGGCGGAGCCGCCGGGGGCGCAGGGGTGAGCGAGGTCGGGTTTACGCCGAGGGGCGTACATGACCGACCATGGTCGCCGGCGCACCTGCGGGCCGCGGCGCGGACGGACGGCGGCTTCGACCTGGGCTGGCTCGCACGGAACAGGATCGATGGCGACCGCTGGGACGGAGAGGCGGCTGCGTTCGGGTCGCAACGCTTTCGCGTGCGGGTGCTGGATGGCGCGGAGGAGAAGCGCAGCTTCGAGGTCGAGGCGGGCGCCGCGACCTATGCGGCGGCTGATCTGGTTGCGGATTTTCCAAGTGGGCTGGACGGCGATTCCCGCGTCGCGGTGGCCCGGTGGGGCGACGGATACGGCTGGGGGATGGAGGCGTTCGCCACCCTGATGGCCTGATTTGCCGCGCCTCCCTTTGCGTGGGGCGCGCGATGCCCTAACTGACGCTCTCGGCTTTCGATGGAGCGGCATTCGACGTGGCGGGCGATCCCTACAAGGAACTGGGCGTTTCGAGGGGCGCGAGCGCGGACGAAATCAAGAAGGCGTTCCGCAAGCTCGCCAAGGAACTGCACCCCGACAAGAACCCCGGCAATACGGTGGCTGACGAGCGGTTCAAGCGGATCACCGCCGCCTTCGACCTGCTGGGCGACAAGGACAAGCGTGCGAAATTCGACCGGGGCGAGATCGACGCGGACGGGCGCGAGCAGTTCCGGGGGTTTGGCGGCGGCGGCGCGGGCGGAGCCCGGGGTGGTCCAGGAGCCAACCCGTTTGGACAGGGCGGCGCGCGGCCCGGCTTCGAGAACATCGATCTGGATGAGCTGTTCGGCGGGATGTTCGGGGGCGCGGCGCGACCGGGCGGGGCCAGAGCCGGCGGATTTGCGCCGAAGGGTCAGGACGTCAAGGCGACGCTTGAAATCAGCCTTGAGGATTCGATTTCCGGCGCGACGCGGCGCATCCAGTTCTCGGACGGGCGGATGCTGGATGTGGCGATCCCGAAGGGAGCGGCTCACGGGCAGACGATCCGGCTGAAGGGCCAGGGGGCGCCGGGGCGCGGTGGTCCGGCGGGCGACGCCCTGATCGAGTTGAAGGTTGCGAAGCATCCCGTGTTCACCCGCGAAGGCGCCGACCTGACGATGGATCAGCCGGTGGCGCTGTATGATGCGGTGCTGGGCGGCAAGATTCCGGTGCGGACCCCCGAGGGTACGGTCAGCATGACCATTCCGGCGGGCTCCAGCTCGGGCAAGGTGTTGAGGCTGAAAGGCCGGGGAGCCTTCGCGGACGGCAAGCGCGGCGACCTGCTGGCGAAGCTGATGATCACCCTTCCCGAGGACAGCGCCGAGCTGACGAAATTGGCCCAGGCCGTGCGCGACAAGGGGCCGATGCGGCCGTTCCGCGACTGATGGCGAACCGACCGAACCTGAAGCCGGCGCGGCCATGGTTCTCGTCGGGCCCGACGGCAAAGCGGCCCGGTTGGTCGTCGCAGGCGATTCCACATGAACTGCTGGGCCGCGGCATCCGCGCGCCGGAGGTGGTTGAACGGTTCGCCCACGGCCTGAGATTGACGCGGGAGCTGCTGCGGGTCCCGGCGGACTGGGTGCTGGTCTATGTGCCGGGGTCCGACACCGGGGCGGTCGAGGCGGCCATGTGGTCGATGCTGGGGGAACGGCCGGTGCAGGTGCTGGCGTTCGAGAATTTCGGCAAGGTGTGGGCGACCGACGCGGTCGAGCATCTGAAGCTGGCGCCCGAGGTGATCGCGGCGCCGTGGGGGGAATGGCCCGACACCTCGACGGTCGATCCGGCCAAGGATCTGGTGTTTCCCTGGAACGGGACGACGTCGGGGGTGTGCGCGCCGAACGCGGACTTCATCGCCGGGGACCGCGAGGGCGTCGTGATCTGCGACGCGACCTCGGCGGCCTTCGCCATGCCGTTGCCGTGGAGCAAGCTGGATGTGGTGACCTTCAGCTTCCAGAAGGCGCTGGGCGGCGAGGCGGGACTGGGCGTCGCGGCCCTGTCCCCGCGCGCGATCGAGCGCCTGGACCGCTATGATCCGCCAAGGCCGGTGCCCAAGGTGCTGCGGCTGCGCGACGGCAACGGTTTCGACCGGCTGCTGGCCAGCGGGTCGATGCTGAACACCTTCTCGGTCTGGACCCTCGAGGACTGGATCGACGCTGTGGAATGGGGGCTGGCCGCCGGCGGCCTGGAGACCCTGATCGCGCGGACGAACGCCAACGCCGCGGCCCTCGACGAATGGGTCCGGCGCACGGACTGGATCGACTATCTGGCCCGCGATCCGGCGACGCGGTCGACCACGTCAGTGTGTCTGAAGATGGTCGATCCGCGCGTGACGGCGATGGCCGAAGAGGCGCGACAGGCGCTGGTCCGGCGGATGAAGGCGCTGGTGGAGGACGAAGGCGCGGCGTTTGATGTCGAGAGCCACCGCAATGCGCCGGCGGGCCTGCGCATCTGGTGCGGCTGCACGGTCGAGACGGCCGATATCGAGGCCCTGACGCCCTGGCTGGACTGGGCCTTCGAGACGGCGATGGCGGAATAATCGTCCGACGGCGGGACACCCGCCGATTCCCCGGCTATAGGCTGCGCCCGCATTCCCAGCGGAGAATAGTGCTTTGGCGAACGTCGCGGTGGTCGGCGCCCAGTGGGGCGACGAGGGCAAGGGCAAGATCGTCGACTGGCTGTCGAACCGGGCCGACATGGTCGTGCGGTTCCAGGGCGGGCACAACGCCGGCCATACGCTGGTCGTCGACGGCAAGGTCTACAAGCTGGCGCTGCTGCCCTCGGGCGTGGTGCAGGGCAAGCCCTCGATCATCGGCAATGGCGTGGTGGTCGATCCCTGGCATCTGGTCGGGGAGATCGGGAAGATCGAGGCGCAGGGGATCAGAATCAGTCCCGAGGTGCTGATCGTGGCCGACAACGCCTGTCTGATCCTGCCCATCCATCCGGCGCTTGACGTGGCGCGCGAGGCGGCGGCGAGCGCGCCGGGCGCGCGGATCGGCACCACGGGACGCGGCATCGGCCCGGCCTATGAGGACAAGGTCGGGCGGCGGGCGATCCGGGTCTGCGACCTGGCCAATGTCGATGACCTGAGGGTCAAGATCGACCGCCTGCGATCGCACCATGACCCGCTGCGGGCCGGACTGGGGCTGGAGCCGATCGACCCGGAGGCGCTGCTGGCGCAGCTGCTGGAGATCGCCCCGAAGATCCTGCCCTATGCGCAGCCGGCCTGGCGGGTGCTGGATCAGGCGCGACGGGACGGCAAGCGGGTGCTGTTCGAGGGCGCGCAGGGCGCCTTCCTGGACGTGGACCACGGCACCTATCCCTATGTGACCAGCTCGAACACGGTCGCCGGGCAGGCGGCGGCGGGCTCAGGCATCGGGCCGCGCGGGGTCGGTTATGTGCTGGGGATCGTCAAGGCCTACACGACCCGTGTTGGTGAAGGTCCGTTCGCCTGTGAACTCAATGACGCCGTGGGCGAGCATCTGGCGACGGTGGGGCGCGAGGTCGGGGTCAACACCGGGCGGGCCCGGCGCTGCGGCTGGTTTGACGCGGTGCTGGTGCGGCAGTCGGTGGCCATCAACGGCATCGACGGCATCGCCCTGACCAAGCTGGACGTGCTGGACGGGCTGAATACGCTGAAGATCTGCACCGGCTACCGGATCGACGGGCAGGTGCTGGACTATCTGCCGTCCAGCCTGAAGGCCCAGGCCGCGGCCGAGCCGGTGTTCGAGGAGATGGAAGGCTGGAGCGAGAGTACCGCCGGGGCGCGCAGCTTCCGCGACCTGAACGCCAATGCGGTCAAATACGTTCGCCGCATCGAGGAGCTGATCGGCGCTCCGGTGGCCCTGCTGTCGACCAGCCCCGAGCGGGACGACACCATCATGATGCATGATCCGTTCCGGGGTTAGACGACGGCGCGGATGAACCCCGAAAGCCCAGCGTTCAAGGGACCTTAACCCGACCCGGCTAAGCACGACCTCCGAGGTGGAGGTTCGCGTCTTGTTTGCAGTCGATCGTCGTGTGCTGGCGAAGCTGGAGCCCGTGGTCAAACGGGTGCTGATCGTCGACCCGAATCCTCACGCCGCGCGCCTTCTGACCGACATCATGAAGGGGCTGGGCGCGCGTGATATCGTGGTTCAGCCGGATGAGAAGCGCGCCCTGAAAGCCGCGGAGGCGCTGGAACCCGGCATCGTCTTCACCGAACGCACCGGCGATGGGCTGGATGGCGAGTCGCTGGCGAGGGCGCTGCGGCGCTCGCACATGAATTGCCGCCGGGCGCCGATCATCATGGTCACGGCCGACGCGACCGCGCGAACGATTCTGGGGGCGCGGGATTCCGGCGTGCACGAGTTCCTGCGCAAACCCTTCACCAGCGCCGACCTGTTCAAGCGGGTCGAGAACGTAGCCCTGAAGCCGCGCGACTGGGTCGAGGCGGTGGGCTATGTCGGACCCGACCGGCGCCGGTTCAACTCAGGCGAATTCTCAGGCGCAAGGAAGCGCAAGGCCGACCGGTCAGCGACCGGTCCGGCAGGGAACGCCGCGGCCAAGGACCAGGCCATGCGAATTCTTGGGTCCGCGCTGGACCAGTTCGACAATGATCCGATGCAGGCTGTTCGGGCCATCCGCGAGCAGGCGGCGATGCTGAAGACGCTGGCCATGAAGGCTTCGGACTCGCGGCTCGCCGTGGCGGTCGGCGCCCTGGAGGTGTCGATGGCCGCCGGGCCTCCGACCAAGGCGACGCTGGCGGTGCCGATCGGAACCCTGCTGGCCATGCATCAACCGGAACCGGTCGCCAGGGCGAGCTGAAGACCCTGGCGCAGCGGTTCGATAGCCGGAGCGCCAGAGAATGACTACGCGACAGGACTGTCTGGGCCGGGACGCCGTTGATCCGCTGATCGCGGCGCGGGAACGGTTCAGCCTGCCGGACGGGGTCATTTACCTTGACGGCAATTCGCTCGGCGCCTTGCCGGTCGGGGCGGCGGAGGCGGTGCGCGATGCCGTCGGCCGGCAGTGGGGCGCCGATCTGATCTCCAGCTGGAACAAGCACGGCTGGATCGGCCTGCCGCAGAAGCTCGGAGGCAAGATCGCGCGCCTGATCGGCGCGGAGGCGGGCGAGGTGGTGGCGGCCGACTCGGTGTCCGTGAATCTGTTCAAGCTGGCGGCGGCGGCGGTGGGCGCCGAAGGCGGGCGGCGGGTGATGCTGACCGAGAGAGGCGACTTTCCGACAGACCTGTACATCCTGCAGGGGCTGTCAGGGATGCTGGGAGAGGTCGAGCTGCGGGTGGTCGAGCCGGGCGGGATAGAGGCGGCGCTGGACGACCGGGTGGCGGTAGTCCTGCTGAGCCATGTCCACTATCGCAGCGGGGCCGTGCGGGACATGGCGGGTTTGAGCGCAGCGGTCCGCGCCGTGGGCGCCCTGAGCCTGTGGGACCTGAGCCATAGCGCGGGGGTGCTGGACGTCGCCCTCAACCGCGACGGGGCCGATCTGGCGGCGGGCTGCGGGTACAAATACCTGAACGGCGGGCCTGGGGCGCCGGCGTATCTGTTCGTGGCGAGGCGACATCAGGGCTTGCTGCGCAACCCCTTGTCGGGCTGGATGGGCCATGCGCGGCCGTTCGATTTCGTCGACGACTATGCGCCGGCGGAGGGCGTAGACCGCTGGCTATGCGGGACGCCGCCAATCCTGAGCCTGGCGGCGCTGGATGCCGCGCTGGACGCGTTCGACGGGGTGGATATGGCCGCGGCGCGGGCCAAGGCCGGGGCGCTGGGTGATCTGTTCATCGAGCGTGCCGAGGCGCGATGCGTCGGCAAGGGTCTGGCTCTGGCCAGTCCCCGCGAGGCGGCGGCGCGGGGCGGGCAGGTTTCGTTCCGACATCCGCAGGGGTGGGCGGTGATGCAGAATTTGATCGCGCGCGGCGTGATCGGCGATTTCCGCGCGCCGGACGTGATCCGGTTCGGCTTCGCGCCGCTGTATGTGCGGCACGTCGATGTGTGGGACGCGGTCGAGGTGCTGGGCGAGATACTCGACAGCGAGAGCTGGCGGGATTCGCGGTATCAGACAGGCGCGGCAGTGACCTGAAACCGGGCGGCCCGAGGGGCCGCCCGGGGTCGGGATCAGGCGTCGACCAGATTCCGCTCTTCGGCGGCGGCTCGCATGGCCTTCTGCAGCTTTTCGAAAGCGCGGACCTCGATCTGGCGCACGCGTTCGCGCGACACGCCGTACTGGCCGGCGAGCTCTTCCAGCGTGACGGGATCGTCCTTGAGGCGGCGTTCCGTGAGGATGTGCTTCTCGCGGTCGGTCAGCTCGTGCATGGCTTCCTCGAGCAGGCCCCGGCGGATCGACTTTTCCTCGTCTTCCGCCAGCTGGGTCTCCTGCGAGACCGCCGTGTCGTCGGCCAGCCAGTCCTGCCATTCGCTCTCGCCGTCGGCCCGCAGGGGTGCGTTCAGCGAGGCGTCGCCGCCGAGACGGCGGTTCATGTTGGTGACCTCTTCCTCGGACACGCCCAGCTTGGTGGCGATGGCCGAGAGGTGTTCGGGGCGCAGGTCGCCTTCCTCGAAGGCCGAGATCTGGCTCTTGGCCTTGCGCAGGTTGAAGAACAGCTTCTTCTGCGCTGCGGTCGTGCCCATCTTCACGAGCGACCAGCTGCGCAGGATGTATTCCTGGATCGACGCGCGGATCCACCACATGGCGTAGGTCGCGAGGCGGAAGCCCTTGTCAGGATCGAATTTCTTGACGGCCTGCATCAGGCCGACGTTGCCCTCGGAAATCACTTCGCCGATCGGCAGGCCGTAGCCGCGATAACCCATGGCGATCTTGGCCACGAGGCGCAGGTGCGAGGTCACGAGACGGTGGGCGGCCTCGGGGTCCTGATGCTCGGTCCAGCGCTTGGCGAGCATGAACTCCTCGTCCTTCGCCAGCATCGGAAATTTGCGGATTTCAGTCAGGTATCGCGACAGTCCCTGTTCAGGCGACATCACCGCGAGCGATCTGGCTACAGCCATTAGTCTGGTCCCTCCGACCGTGAGAACGAGCGGGTTCTTCGGAAGCGGCCACCCGATGTGCGCCGTCGCCTCACCCCTCAACCGATGAAATAGGGTCGGGTTTCCGCACTTGTCAGTGGCGGATGGTCACACGAGAGCGTGACCGTTGCCCCGGCGCCACGGCACCGACTGAGCAAGTGTATAGCGGACGGTCAGTCCTTAATCAAGACTGACCTCGCCGCCGTTAAAGGGCGGCGAGTCCCTGTTCGAGCAGGCGCATATCCTCGGGGGGGCGGGTCTCAAAGCGCAGGGCTTCACCTGTCACCGGATGTGCGAAGCCGAGGATGGCGGCATGGAGCGCCTGCCGTGTCAGACCGGCTTCGGCGATGGCGGCGCGGACGGGATTGGCCGGGCTGCCTGTGCCGTAGACCGGGTCGCCCAGCAGAGGCGCGCCCTTCGAGGCCATATGGACCCGGATCTGATGGGTCCGCCCGGTGTGCAGGGTGCAGGCGACGCGGGCCGCCATGGGCGGGGCGGCGGGGCGGCTGCCCTTCCGGACGACAGCGCCGAAGACCTGTTCGACAACATAGTCGGTGATGGCCTCACGGCCTCCTGTTCTCAGCACCGCCATCTTCTTGCGGTCGCCGGTCGAGCGGCCGAGGTTGGAGACGATGCGGCCCTTCTCGGGCTGGGGCGCGCCGCGGACCAGGGCGATATAGGTCCGCTCGATATCGTGGGCGGCGAACAGCGCCGAGAGACCGGCGTGCGCGGCGTCGGACTTGGCCGCGACCATGACGCCCGAGGTGTGCTTGTCCAGCCGGTGGACGATGCCGGGACGAGCGACGCCGCCGATGCCGGAAAGGGACGTGGCGCAGCGATGCAGCAGGGCGTTGACCAGGGTGCCGGTCTCGCTGCCCGGGGCCGGATGAACCGCCATGCCGGCGGGTTTGTCGACCACGATCAGATGGGCGTCCTCGAACAGGACGGTCAGGGGGATATTCTCGGGCTGGGGGATGGCCGAGACGACGGCCGGCAGGGCGACGGCGTAGAGGCCGGGCAGGGCCTTGGCCGAGGCGGTCGACACCGGCTGGCCGTCGCGGGTCACGACGCCCTCGGCCAGCAGGGCCTGAATGCGGGCGCGGGACAGGGTGGGGAAGATGTCGGACAGGGCCTTGTCGAGGCGGGCGCCGCCGGTCGCGAGGCTGGCCTCCAGCACGGGCGGGAGGTCCTCGTCGGCGGCGAAATCTTCGATCAGGGGGTCGTTCGACAAGGGGCGCTCCGCCGCTCGGACCGGGCGGTCGCGTGATCTAGCACGTCGGGCGGGCGGGCGGGCAAGGCGCGACCTTGGCGTGAGCGCCAAGCTGGGTCATCTTCAAGCTGGGCTGTAGGGGAGAAGACCGCCATGAGACTGTTGCTGCTCGCCGCCGCAGGCGGAGCCACTCTGGCGTTGGTCAGCTGCGCCACAATGACCAAGGATCAATGTTTGGCAGGAGCCTGGGGCGAGGTCGGCTACCGGGATGGGTCTGAAGGCCAGCCCATGAGCCTGCTGGCGGACCATGAGAAGGCCTGCGCCGAATATGGCGTGACGCCGGATCTGGTCGCCTATCGTTCGGCCCGCGCGGACGGGTTGAATGGCTATTGCCGGTGGGAACGCGGATTCCGCGAAGGTCGCGAGGGCGATGCCTATCACGGGGTCTGCACGCCCGCGCAGGAAGAGGAATTCCTGCCGGCCTATCGCGACGGCCAGTTGGTCCATGCCGCTGAACAGGCGCTGATGAGCGCGCACGGCACCGTCGCCAGCCTCGGAGCCCGGTTGGAGGACCTGGACGAAAAGATCGTCGCCAAACAGGCCGAGGCGCGCGCCGAGGGGCTGACCGACGAGCAGCGCGACGTGATCCGCAACCGTATCCAGGAAATCCGCCGCGAGCGGGCCGACACCGAACGGGACTGGCGGCGGGCGCAGAACGCCGTCGACGACGCCGAACGCGATGTTCGGGACGTGCGTCGCCGGTTTCAGGGCCAGTACGGCGGCTGGTGAAACCCGGCCGCGCGGAGGATCAGGCCGCCTTTGAGGCCGAGGCGCTGAACTGGGGGTTCAGTTCGCCCTTGGCGTAGCGTTTGGCCATCTGGGCCGTCGAAAGCGGCCGAATCTTCGAGGCCTGGCCCTCGCAGCCGAACTGCAGGTACCGCTCCTGACAGAGCTTCCGCATCGCCTCCTTGGCGGGCTTGAGATAGGCGCGCGGGTCGAACTCGCCGGGCTTTTCGGACAGAACTTTCCGGATCGCGCCGGTCATGGCCATGCGGTTGTCGGTGTCGATGTTGATCTTGCGCACGCCGTGCTTGATGCCGCGCTGGATCTCCTCGACCGGCACGCCCCAGGTCTGGGGCATCTCGCCACCGTAGGCGTTGATGATGTCCTGCAGGTCCTGCGGCACCGAGGACGAGCCGTGCATGACCAGATGGGTGTCGGGCAGGCGGCGGTGAATTTCCTCGATCACATTCATGGCCAGGACGGCGCCGTCCGGCTTGCGGCTGAATTTGTAGGCCCCGTGGCTGGTGCCCATGGCGATGGCGAGGGCGTCGACCTGGGTCTCGCGCACGAAGTCCACGGCCTGGTCCGGGTCGGTCAGCAGGGCGGAGTGGTCGAGTTTGCCTTCGAAGCCGTGGCCGTCCTCGGCCTCGCCCATGCCGGTCTCCAGAGAACCCAGCACGCCCAGTTCGCCCTCGACCGAGACGCCGCAGCTGTGGGCCATCTGGACCACGCGGCGGGTGACGTCGACGTTATACTCGTAGGAGGCGGGGGTCTTGGCGTCCTCTTCCAGCGAACCGTCCATCATCACCGAGGTGAAGCCGTACTGGATGGCGGTGGCGCAGGTGGCCGGGCCGTTGCCGTGGTCCTGGTGCATGCAGACCGGGATGTGGGGATACAGTTCGGCCAGGGCGTCGATCAGCTTGGCGAGGACGATGTCATTGGCGTAGCTGCGGGCGCCGCGGCTGGCCTGGATGATGACCGGGGCGTTGACCGCCTCGGCCGCCTCCATGATGGCCAGGCCCTGTTCCATATTGTTGATGTTGTAGGCGGGCAGGCCGTAGTCGTTTTCGGCCGCGTGATCGAGAAGCTGTCGCAGCGTGATGCGCGCCATGGGGTGTCTCCTGAGCCCGTGAGTTTTGCCGGTGGTTTAGCCGCACCGGGCCACGAAGTCACGCAATGTAACAACGCAAGTCGTCAGGCCTGAAGGGCCTCGACGCCGGGCAGGGGCTTGCCCTCCATCCATTCGAGGAAGGCGCCGCCGGCGGTGGAGACGAAGGTCATGTCGTCGGCCACGCCCGCATGGTGCAGGGCCGCGACCGTGTCGCCGCCGCCGGCTACGGCGACGAGGGCGCCTGAGGTCGTCAGCTGCGCCGCCGCCTGGGCCGCTTTCACCGTCGCGGCGTCGAAGGGCGGCACCTCGAACACGCCCAGCGGACCGTTCCAGATCAGGGTGCGCGACAGGGCCATGCCCTTGATCAATTTCTCGACCGTCAGGGGGCCGGCGTCGAGGATTTTCTCGTCGTCGCCGACTTCCTCGCGCACGAGGACGGTGCGGGTCTCGACGCCCGGCCTGACCTCCTTCGCCACCACCACATCGATGGGCAGCAGGATTTCGCAGCCCCGGGCCTCGGCCTCGGCGAGTATGGCGCGGGCGGTGTCGGCCATGTCCTTCTCGGCCAGCGAGCCGCCGATATCGATCCCTTGCGCGAACAGGAAGGTGTTGGCCATGCCGCCGCCGATGGCGAGGCGGTCCAGCTTGCCGACCAGGTTCTTCAGCAGGTCCAGCTTCGTCGAGACCTTGGCCCCCCCGACGATGCCAAGGACCGGCTTCTGCGGTTTTCCCAGCGCCGCGTCGAGGGCGTCGAGCTCGCGGCGCATCGACTCACCGGCATAGGCGGGCAGCAGGCGGGCCAGGCCCTCGGTCGAGGCATGGGCGCGGTGGGCGGCGGAGAAGGCGTCATTGACATAGACGTCGCCGAGTTCGGCCAGCTGTTTCGCGAAATCCGGGTCGTTGGATTCCTCTCCCGGGTGGAAGCGGACATTCTCCAGCAGCAGCACCCCGCCGACATCGAGGTCGGCCAAGGCCGCGCGGGCCTCGTCGCCCACGCAGTCGCCGGCGAAGTGGACCGGCGCCCCCAGAACCTCGCACAACTCATCGACGATGTATTTCAGGCTCATCGACGGGACGACCTTGCCCTTGGGCCGGTCGAAATGGGCCAGCAGGGCGACCTTGGCGCCGGCGTCGCGCAGCCGGTTGATCGTCGGGATGGCGACGCGCAGGCGGGTGTCCTCGGTGACCTTGCCGTCCTCCATCGGAACGTTGAAATCCACGCGGACGAGGGCGGTCTTGCCGGCGAGGGAGGGGGTGTCGTCGAGGGTGCGGAAGGTCATCAAGGCCTCAGATTGGGGAGCGCGGAAGTTCAGGTCGGGACAACGATAAACACATCCCAATAGGGATCAGATCTGATCATCTGATAGGCACAGTAGGTCGTCATACCGATCACGAAAACGAGGGCGAGAACCGCGACTAACCTGGGACGCGGGTTAGGCCTCGAGACAAGGCGTACGACGCCGAATGCGAAGGCGCAGGCACACAGAAGGACCAAGGCGGTCGTCCAAGCGAGTCCATTCCAAGTCATCCAATAGGCAGCGAGCGCTTCCCCGTTTCGAACGGAACCCACTGGATAGAGTGATCGTGGGCCAGCCGTCAGTGGCCAGGAAAAGATGGCCCAGACCGTCGCGATGGTGCGTCCGGCGAGAAACGACAGGGCGACTGAAGCAAGGGCCCACCCGATCCATCCGATCCAACGGAGCCCTTGCTGCATTTCGATATCCCTAGAGGAGTTTCGCCATCACCAGCGCCGTATCCGCCATCCGCGTCGCGAAGCCCCATTCGTTGTCGTACCAGGTCAGGACGCGGGCCAGTTTGCCGTCGACGACCTGGGTCTGGGGCAGGGCGGTGGTGGACGAGGCGGCGATGTGGTTCAGGTCGGTGGAGACCAGCGGCTCGATCGTGGTCGCCAGCACGCCCTTCATCGGGCCATCGGCGGCGGCCTGGATGGCGGCGTTGATCTCCTCCACGGTGACGTCGCGGCCGGCGACGACCTTCAGGTCGACGACCGACACGTTCGGCGTCGGAACCCGGATCGAGGAGCCGTCCAGCTTGCCCTTCAGGGCCGGCAGGACCAGGCCCAGGGCCTTGGCGGCGCCGGTCGAGGTCGGGATCATCGACAGGGCGGCGGCGCGGCCGCGGTACAGGTCCTTGTGCATCGTATCCAGCGTCGGCTGGTCGCCGGTGTAGGCGTGGATGGTGGTCATATAGCCGCGCTCGATGCCGAACAGGTCGTGCAGGACCTTGGCCACGGGGGCCAGGGCGTTGGTGGTGCACGAGCCGTTGGAGACGATGATGTCCTCGGCGGTCAGGACGTCATGGTTGACCTTGTAGACGATGGTCTTGTCGGCGCCGTCGCAGGGGGCCGAGACCAGCACGCGCTTGGCGCCGGCGGTCAGGTGGGCCGAGGCCTTTTCCTTGGTCGTGAACAGGCCGGTGCATTCGAAGGCGATGTCGACGTTCAACTCCGTGTGCGGGAGCTTGGACGGATCGCGTTCGGCCGTGACCTTGATCTTGCCGAGGCCGACGTCGATCCAGTCAGCGCCGGTCTCGACCGTGCCCGGGAACCGGCCGTGCACGGAATCGTAGCGCAGCAGGTGGGCATTGGTCTCGACCGGGCCCAGATCGTTGATCGCCACCACCTCGATGTCGCGACGGCCGTGCTCGACGATCGAGCGCAGGACGAGGCGGCCGATGCGGCCGAAACCATTGATGGCGACGCGGACGGTCATGGGCGGTTCTCCGATGAAGCGGTGTCAGGGTTGGCGCTTCAATGGAACCGGAGGGCGCGGGGATCAACCCCGCGCCCGTAACAAGGCGTGATGAACTGTAACGTCGGGCGTCAGTCAGTGCGGCGCGCGCGGGGTCCCGGACCGCCGAAACCGACCGAGTCCATGGTGGTGACGCGGCCCGACCCGTCGCGCGTGAACTGCACCCGGCGGGCGGGGTCGCCAACGACCGTGAACAGGTCCGGGCCAAGGGCCGACAGGACCACGGGCGGACGGCGGCCGCGGACGACGTGCAGCGTGTCGCCGACCACGGACACCTGTTGCTCGCCATAGGCGCCGACGTAGGCCGATAGGTCGCCGGTCTGCGCGGTCGCGTTCAGGGCCTCCAGGGCCCAGGCGGCGTCGGTGCGGCGGTTGTCGGCGGCGCCGATGCCTTCCAGCGCCAGCGTATGGGCGCGGGTCAGGGCCTGGTCCCACGGCACGGCGACATCGGGGATGACCCCTGTGCCCTCCCAGTTGCCGCCGGTGTTCGGGTTCTTCGGCGATCCCTGCGAGACGAAGACGGCGAAACCGTCGCCCACCGGGACCATGCCGCCGGGATTGGCCGCGCCGCCCGAGGCTTCGCCGACGATGGTCGCGCGTCGCGCGCCTTGCAGGGTGTAGGGGAAGGCCTCGCCCGCGGAGCCGGTGCGGCCGCTGATCAGCACATAGACCGGGACCTCAAGGCGAGGGTTCGGATGGAAGACGGCGGGAGCCTCGCTCTCCGTTCCCTCGCGGCTGTGAAAGACGTTGTAGATCGGCGCGTCCGCCGGGGTGAAGGCGCTGGTCAGATAGCCGACCATCGACGGAGCGCCGCCGCCGTTGTCGCGCAGGTCGAAGATCACCGCATCGGCGTCGGCCACGAAATTCAGGGCCGCGTCGGCGGCGCGCCGGGCCGGATCGGCTGGATTTTCGAAGTCGATGTTCGAGAACTGGCGCAGGTCGATGTAGCCGATATTGCCGGGCAGGATCTCCACCTTACGGAAGCCAAAGTTTCCACGCGCCTCCATCGGATTGGACGGCCGGGCGAGGCGACGTATGGGATCGCCGCCCGCGGGCGCCGCCCCTGACGGCGGGGGACGGCGAATGGCGGGGGGCGGACCGGCCGGGGCGTTGGGATCCCAGGCGACGTTGAAATGGGCGTCGAGCGGACGCAGGCGGCGGCTCAGCGTCGCGGCGAGGTCGCGCTGGTCGGTCAGGCTGTCGAAGGCTCCCGCGGCGGCCTCGGCCTCCAGGGCGTCGGCGATGCGGTCGCCGGCGGCGGGGTCGAAATAGAGATCGCGGATTCGGCCCGCGACCGCCGCGACCATCTCGCGCGGCGACGGCTGGGTTGCGGCCGCCGGAGCCGGAGCCGTCTGGGCGTGGACGAGGACAGGTGTGGCCGCCAGCAGGGCGGCGAGGATCAGGGCGCGCATCAGGGCGTCTCCGTGGGCGGGGCGAGGGGCAGGTGGAGCCGGGCGATCAGGCCGCCCTCGCTCCCGTTGGAAAGTGTGACGTCGCCGCCGTGGGCGCGCGCCGCCTGACGGGCGACCGTCAGGCCGAGGCCCGCTCCCCCGGTCTCGCGGCTGCGCGAGCGCTCGGCGCGGTGGAAGGGTTCGAACACGGCCTCGAGTTCCTCGGCGGGGAGGCCGGGGCCGTCGTCCTCAACCAGAACCACGGCGCGCCCGTCCTGGGCGAAAGACTTCACCCGCGCCGCGCCGCCGTATTTGACGGCGTTGGCGATCAGATGACCCAACGCCCGGCGCAGGGCGGCCGGGTCAGCCTCGACCGCCAGCTCGCCACCGCCGTCGAAAGTCACCGCGCCGCCGGTCTCGGAGAAGCCTTCCGCGCAGTCGGCGGCGAGGGCGTCGAGATCGAAGGCTTCACGCCGGTCCGGCGTCGCCTCGCCGCGCACATAGGCCATGGCCTGACCGATCAGGGCGTCCATCTCCTCGATATCGGCGGCCATGCGTTCCCGCACCGCCCCGGGCGCCTGTTCGGCCCGGAAGCGCAGGCGGGTCAGGGGCGTGCGCAGGTCGTGGGCGATGGCGGCGACGGTCTGGGTCCGGCGGCGCATGTGGTCGCGCAGGGACGCCTGCATGTCGTTGAAGGCGTGGATTGCGGTGCGCACCTCGCTGGGTCCGGACGGCGTCAGCGGTTCGGCCTCGGGATCGGCGCCCAGCCGTTCTGCGGCGTCGGCGAACACCCGGATCGGCCGGGTGAGCCGCCGCGCCATCCACCACACCAGCGGCGCCAGCAGCAGCATGGAAATGCCCAGCGCCATCAGGATGCGGTGCTGCCAAGGCGACAGCAGGCCGCGCGGCGGCTCGACCGTGGCCCAGCGGCCGTCCGGCTGCCGCACCGAGGCGGAGAAGGGCGCGAAGGTCAAACGGTCGGCCAGGACAGTGAACTGTCGCGTCTCCCGGTCGATGACGAAGGCTCCGTCGGCGCCCTCCGGCGAGGGATGCTGCAGGCGCAGTTGCGCCCGGACCTCTGATCCGCGTCGCACCACCACGGTCTCACCGTTTTCCCCTGCGCGCCAGGACGGCGGCGGCTGCGGCGCCGGCGGCGGGGGGGGAGCCGGCGGGGCCGGCGGGATTGGTGGGCCACCTGGCCGGACAAGGACAAAGCCCACACGGTCGTTGGCGGGCCGGTCCGCGCCGGGACCCGGTCGACGCGGAAAATCGTGGTCAACCGTCACCCGCACCGTCCCGGGCTCAACGCCCAGCCGCTGGGCCAGGCCGGCCCGGATCGCCAGCGCCATCGGATCGATCTGTCCGGCTGCCTCGGGCGTTGGGGGACGGTCGACGAGCCGACGGCGCAGGGGGCGACCGTCCGAGGTCTCGGCGGGCTCTCCCCTGAGGGCGTCGGCCGCCGCCGCGATGCTGAATCCTGCAGGACGGGGCTCGGGCGCCAGGACCACGACCCCGAAGGCCACGGCCTGGGACATGATCACCGCCAGCGCGGCCAGCGCCGCGACCTGGACCAGGACCGGGAAGGACGAGGGACGCCTCACGCGGCGCCCCGGACCGCGCCGTTCAGCCGCTCCACCCGCACGTCGAACATATAGCCCTCGCCGCGCAGGGTCTGGATCATTTCCAGGCCGGAGCCGTCATCGAGCTTCTTCCTCAGGCGGCTGATCTGCACGTCCATGGCGCGGTCGAAGACGTCGGCGTCGGCGCCCCGCGCGCGCTCCAGCAGCTGGTCGCGCGTCAGCACCCGCCCCGGCCGTTCGGCGAAGGCGCGCAGCAGGGCGAACTCCCCCGCCGACAACTGGACGGCGCAGCCGTCCGGCCGGGTCAGCTCGCGGCGCAAAAGGTCCAGCCGCCAGCCGGCGAAGGTCAGGGCCGGCCCTTCGGCCGCGGCCTCATCGCGCGGGCGGCGCAGGACGGCGCGGACCCGGGCCAGCAGCTCCCGCGGATTGCAGGGCTTGGCCAGGTAGTCGTCCGCCCCCAGCTCCAGGCCGATGATCCGGTCGGTGTCCTCGCCCATGGCCGACAGCATGACGATCGGCGGCCCCTTGCCGGCGAGACGGCGGCAGACCGACAGCCCGTCCTCACCCGGCATCATCAGGTCCAGCACGATCAGGTCGGGCGGTTGCTGCGCCACGGCGCGATCCATCTCGGCGGCCGAGGCGGCGCCGACGGCGTCGTAGCCGTGCTGGATCAGGTAATCGCACAGCACTTCACGGATGCCGGGATCGTCGTCGACGACGAGAATGCGGGCGGTGGCGTCGGCTTGCATGAAGGCCATTGTGGCGAAGCCGACGCTCGCCGTCATTTCAGCATTGAAACATTCGGCGCCGATGTTGAAACACAACGGCAAGCGGTTCGTGGTCGAACCGGGCGCTGAACAACAACGGGAGCCCGTCGCTCATGCTGACCCTCATCGCCCTTTCCGTCGCCCTGATGCAGCAGCCGCCGGCCCCGCCGCCGCCGCCGGAGGTTCACGCCCGATTCATGGTCATGGGCGCCGAGGGTCCGGGCGGACTCGACAAGGACGGCGACGGCCAGATTACCCGCGAGGAGTTCGCGGCGCCCCTGAACGATCATTTCACCCGGCTGGACAAGGACGGCGACGGTCGCCTGTCGACCGGGGAACTGACGGCCGGTCACGGCGGCCGGGGCGAAGGCGGCCACCACGATGTCACGATCATCCGCGGTCCAGGCGGTTCGGGCGTGCGGCATTTCGAACTGCGCCGTGAAGGCGGCGAGGCCGGCGCCCATCCCGGGCATGGCGAAGGGCGGAGCATGGTCTTCGTCGGCGGCGACCCCGGCGCCGGCGGCGAGCGGCGGATCGTTATCCATGGCGGCCCCGGCGGCCACGCCCCCATGTGGGCGGGCGCAGATGCGGAAGGCGGCCCCGGCGAGCGCATCGAGATCCGGCGCGTGGATCCCGGCGGCGGGAACGATCTGGACGCCGACAATGACGGCAGGATCAGCGAGGCCGAGTTCACGGCCCCCCTGCGCGACGCTTTCGCCCGCATGGACGCCGACCGCTCGGGCTTCATCGAGGAAGGCGAGCGCGGCTCCGGCCGGGGCTCGGAGGTCTTCGTCCACCGCATCGAAACACGACAGGATGGTGAAGACTGATCCGTCTGCGACTTCGTGATTTGAAAGGCGGCCAAGGCGCCCTCTAATGGCGCCATGAACCTCGGTCGCCTTCTCCGCATACTGCCGGCCTCAGCGGCGATGAGCATCGCGCTCATCGCCGTTCCGGCTTTCGCGGCCGATCCTGGAGCCGTGGCGGAGGCGCCGGCCGCGGCCCCGGCTCCGGCGCCGGCGAGGCCGGATCGCGAGCGGGCGCGGATGAACCAGCGCGTCTTCGACCGTGTCTGGACCGAGGTCCGCACCCAGTACTATGACCCTGCCCTTCACGGCGTGGACTGGAACGCCGCGCGCCAGACCTGGCGTCCGGTCGCCCTGTCCGCTCCCGATGACCGGACCCTGTATCGCGCGCTCGGCGACATGCTGGACCTGCTGGACGATGACCACGCCGGCGCCGCGCCGCCGGCCGTGGCCCGACGTCAGGACACGCTGCGCCAACGCCGCGCCGCCATCGGCGTGTCCCTGCGCCCCGAGCCTTCGGGCGACGCCTATCTGATCGAGCGGGTTCGGCCCAACTCGCCCGCCGCCGAGGCCGGCGTGGCCGTCGGCTGGCGGCTGATCACGGGCGAGGGCGCGCTCTGGACCCCGGAACAGGACATCGCCGAGGGCCGGTCCATCACCCTTTCGCTGGTCGATGGAGAGGGCGCCGCGCGGCCCTTGTCCCTGACCCCGCGCATGATGGAGCCGACGCCGGCCTTCGAGGCCGACCGCTCGCGGCCCGGCGTACTGCTGCTGACGGTGGACGGATTCGAGGCAGGACTGGGCCGCTGGATGGGCGATCAGCTGAAAAACCTGCCGCCGGAGACCGACGTCATCATCGATCTGCGCGGCAATCCCGGCGGACGACTTGCCGAAGCGGATGCTGTGCTCAGCTGCTTTCTTCCGCGCGACCAGCTGTGGGCGGCCCGCACCGGCCGCTCGGGGCGGCGCGTGGAGCTCAGGACCGCCGGCGGATGCGGCGATCTGGACGAGCCGGTCGGAAACGATGTGGCGATCCTTGTCGACGCCAACAGCCGCAGCGCCGCCGAACTGACCCCCGCCGCCCTTCAGGAGGCGCGGCGCGCCGTGGTGGTCGGGGCGCCGACGGCGGGGGCTGTGCTGATCTCACAGGAAACGGGGTTGCCCGACGGCGGGCGGTTGAGTCTCAGCCGCGCCGACTTCGTCACCTCGGGCGGGGTGCGGCTCGAGAAGCGTGGGGTCACCCCCGACGTGGCCGCGCCCCTGACGCTGGAAGACCGGCGCGCCGGTCGCGATCCCGGGCTGGACGCCGCCTTGGCCGCCCTGGCCGGCGGGCCTGCGGAGCCGGCGATGGCGGTTCAGTCCACGCCGGCGCTCTAACTCGCGACCACCCGAACCTTCGACGCCGCCTCGCGCGCCCGCTCGCGGGCCTGTTCCACGGTCTCGCCGCGCGCCGTGGCCACGCCCATGCGGCGGCTGACATGGCTCTCGGGCTTGCCGAACAGGCGCAGGTCGGCGGTGGGGACGGACAGGGCTTCGGCGACGCCCTCGAAAGCGACCCCGACGGCATCCATGCCGCCGTAGATGACCGCGCTGGCGCCGATGTCGCGCTGGCTGACGTCCACGGGCAGGCCGAGGATGGCGCGGGCGTGCAGGGCGAACTCGCTCATGGTCTGGGTGGCCAGGGTGACCAGTCCGGTATCGTGCGGGCGAGGGGACACCTCCGAGAACCAGACCTGATCGCCCTTCACGAACAGTTCGACCCCGAACACGCCGAGGCCCCCGAGGGCGTCGGTGACCGTGCGGGCGATGTCCCGGGCGGAGGCGAGGGCGGCGGGTGTCATCGCCTGCGGCTGCCAGCTCTCGACATAGTCGCCCTTGACCTGGCGATGGCCGATGGGGGCGCAGAAGTCGGTGCGGACCGCGCCGTTCAGCAGGGAACGCACGGTCAGCAGGGTGATCTCGAAATCGAAGTCGATCCGGCCCTCGACGATCACCGTCGCCGTCTCCACCCGCCCGCCGGACTGGGCCCAGGCCCAAGCGTTGGCGGCGTCCTCGAGGGCGTCGATCATCGACTGGCCCTTGCCCGACGACGACATCACCGGCTTGACGAAGACCGGCAGGCCGATGCTGTGCGCGGCCTCCGCCAGTTCGGCGGCGGATCGGGCGAAGGCATAGGGGCTGGTCGGCAGGTCGAGCTCTTCGGCCGCGAGCCGGCGGATGCCTTCGCGGTTCATGGTCAGCTGCGTCGCCCGCGCGGTCGGGATGACCACGGCGTGCCCCGCCGCCTCGATTTCGGCCAGCACATCGGTGGCGATGGCCTCGATCTCGGGCACGATGATGTGGGGCATCTCCGCCGCGATCACCCCCGCGAGGATGTGCGGATCTGTCATCGGGATGACGTGGCTGCGATGCGCCACCTGCATGGCGGGGGCGTTCGGATAACGGTCGACCGCGATAACCTCGGCGCCCAGCCGCTGCAGCTCTATGGCCACCTCCTTGCCCAGCTCGCCGGCGCCGAGAAGCATGACGCGCACGGCGCTGTCGGAGAGCGGGGTGCCGAGGCGCACGGCGGACGGTTCAGGGGTTTGCGGCATCATAGCTTTCAAGAACGCCCTGACATCCGGGCCCTTCGGCCAGCAGGGACTGTTGGGTCTGCATCCTTCGCATCAGGAATGCATGATGTTCAACCCGTCCGCCGAAGGCCTCTAGCGCGCGCGGCTGGTCCCAGCCACGGTCCGCGGCGAGCCGCAGCGAACCGCGATGACGGAAGGCTACGGCATTGGACCTGTAGGGGCGCTTCCCTGCCTCGTCCGGCGTCAGGGTGACAAGCGATGACCAGACCGCGGTGCAGTAGGCCAAGGGCTCATACCAGGGTTGGCCCCCGAACTCCGCGAGCTTGCCGGTGGCGTCCGCCGGGACCCGACGATCCTGGGCCGTGGCTGGCAAGGCGATGATGGCCATCAGCCCTGTCAGGGCGAGAATGGATGCAGCTTTCTTCACGGTTCCCTCCATCCGGATCAGGGCGGGGACGCCCCAGGCCAACATACCCGGTTTGGCGGGACTCACTGGCGTCGAAACCTGACGATCAGGCAGGGGTCGATCACCGGTCTTCAGTCGATCCGGCTTCGATCAGATCCCAGCCGTTGCCATAGAGATCCTCAAACACCGCGACCATTCCATAGGGCTCGCGCCGTGGCTCCTCTCGGAAGCGGACACCGGCCGCGCAGAAGGCCGCGTGATCGCGGGCGAAGTCATCCGTCTCGAGGAACAGCCAGACCCGACCGCCGGCCTGATCACCAACGCGGGCGCGCTGCGCATCGGTTGTGGCTTTCGCCAGAAGCAGCGAGGTCTCGCCGCCCTTTGGCGTCACCCGAACCCAGCGCTTGCCGCCGCCCATGTCCGTGTCCTCACTCAGATCGAAGCCGAGCTTGCCGACATAGAAGGCGATGGCCTCGTCATGGTCCCGGACCAGAAGGCTGACGGCGCCGAGACGGGGCATCGCCCTACAGCCGCGCCTTGACCGCCGCGACCACGGCATCCGTGGTGATCCCGAACTTCTCGTACAGCACCTCCGCCGGGGCGCTGGCTCCAAAGCCGGTCATGCCGACGAAGGCGCCGTCCTCGCCGATGAACCGTTCCCAGCCCTGCTGGACGGCGGCCTCGATGGCCACGCGGACCGTGCCCCGGCCGATGACGCTGTCCTGGTATTTCTTCGGCTGCTGGAAGAAGAGTTCGAAACAGGGAACCGAGACGACGCGGGTGGGCGTTCCTTCGGCCTCCAGAACATCGGCGGCGGCCAGCGCCAGCGCGAGCTCCGTACCCGTGCCGAACAGGGTGACCTTGGCCGCACCCCTGGCGGCGCGGATTTCATAGGCCCCCTTGGCCGACAGGTTTTCGTCCGAGGCCACGGTGCGAACCGCCGGGGTCTTCTGGCGCGACAGCGCCAGCGCCGAGGGCGCGTTCCTGTGCTCCAGCGCCGCCTGCCAGCACTCCATGGCTTCGACCGTGTCGGCGGGGCGGAACACGAGCAGGTTGGGGATGGCGCGCAGGGCGGCCAGATGCTCGACCGGCTGGTGCGTCGGCCCGTCCTCGCCCAGACCAATCGAGTCGTGGGTCAGCACATGGATCGCCCGCACCCCCATCAGGGCGCCGAGGCGGATGGCTGGGCGGCTGTAGTCCGAAAACACCATGAAGGTGCCGCCGTAGGGGATGACCCCGCCGTGCAGCGCCATGCCGTTCATGGCCGCGGCCATGCCGAACTCGCGGATGCCCCAGTTGACGTAGCGGCCCTCATAGGTCGGCGCGTCGAAGATCGGCGTGCCCTTGACGAAGGTGTTGTTGGAACCCGTCAGATCGGCCGAGCCCCCGATCAGTTCCGGAACGGCGGCGAACAGCTCGTCCAGCGCCGCACCGGAGGACTGGCGCGTGGCCTGGGCCGGCTTCGTCTCGACCAGTTCCGCGATCTTCGCATTCAGGGCGTCGAAGGCGCCGGCGGGCAGGTCGCCCTTCATGGCGCGGGTGAAGTCGGCGGATTGCGATGAGGCGTTCAGGCGGGCTTCCCACGCCTTGCGCCCTTTCACGCCGCGTTTGCCGACCTTTTTCCACGCCTTGTCGACCGCCTCGGGCAGTTCGAACGGTTCGTGGCTCCACGACAGACCCAGCCGGGTGGCGGCGATCTCGGCCGCGCCGAGGGCCGCGCCGTGGGTCTTGTGGCTGCCTTCCATGGTGGCTGCGCCGCGGCCGATCTTCGTCTTGCAGGCGATCAGCGTCGGCCTGTCCTGCCGGGTCGCCCACTGCAGGGCCGATTTGATGGCCTTCATGTCATGGCCGTCGATGGCCTTGACGGCCCAGCCGGCGGCCTTGAAGCGGGCCTTCTGGTCGGTGGCGTCCGACAGGGACACGGCTCCATCAATGGTGATGGCGTTGTCGTCCCACAGCACGGTCAGCTTGTTCAGGCGGTAGCGGCCGGCCAGGGCGATCGCCTCCTGCGACACCCCCTCCATCAGACAGCCGTCGCCGGCGATCACCCAGGTGCGATGGTCGACGAGGTCATCGCCGAACCGCGCGGCCAGATGGCGCTCGGCCATGGCGAAGCCGATGCTGTTGGCCAGGCCCTGACCCAGTGGCCCCGTGGTCGTCTCGACGCCGGGCATGTGGCCGAACTCGGGGTGGCCCGCCGTCTTCGAGCCCCACTGGCGGAAGTTGGACAGCTCCTCCTTCGTCGCGGCCTTGTAACCGGTCAGGTGCAGCAGGCTGTAGATCAGCATCGAGCCGTGGCCCGCCGACAGGATGAACCGGTCGCGGTCGGCCCAGTCCGGGCGGCTGGCGTCGAACTTGAGAAACTTCGAAAACAGCACCGTCGCCACGTCGGCCATGCCCATGGGCATGCCGGGGTGACCGCTCTTCGCCCTCTCCACCCCGTCCATGGACAGCACCCGGATGGCGTCGGCCATCTGCTTGGGGGTGGCTTTTTCGGATACGGATTTGCTGTCGGCCACGGGCGGCACTTTCGTCGGGAGGCGGAAAAAGGGAGGCGCGCCGCTTTACCCCGACGCGTCGGCGGGTTCTATACGGATTCTGGAGGAAGTGACCTGAATGGACGCTGCATCGGCCGCCAAGGACCGGGTTGATCGCGCGCTGGCGCTGCTGGAACGCCGTCTGCTGGATCTCAAGAGCCGCGCGGTCGGGACCAGCCGCGTGCCCGACGACGACCTGTTCGCGCCGGAACCCTCGACCGAGACCGACCGCGCGCGCATCCATGAACTGGAGGCCGCCGGCCGCGACGCCGCCGAAACCCTGTCTCACGCCGCCGACGCCATTCGCGCCGCCCTGGCCGAACAGGAGGCCCGCTGATGGCGACGGTGACCGTCGAGATCAACGGCCGCCCCTACGCCGTGGGCTGCGCCGACGGGCAGGAGGAACGCGTCCGCATGCTGGCCAGACAGTTCGACGGCCATGTACGCCAGGTGGCGGGCGAGGTCGGCCATGTCGGCGACATCCGCCTGTTCCTCATGGCCGGTCTGATGCTGGCCGACGAACTGCACGAGGTCCGGCTGGGCAATCCCGGCGCGTCGGCCGCGGCAGCCGCCTCGAGCGACGGCGTGGCCGAGGCGTTGAACGCCGTCGCCGCGCGGCTGGAAAAGATCGCCCAGGGACTGTGACGCCCGGCCATTGTCCCGCCCCGGCTTAGGGACTATCTTGTTCGATGGCGGGTCCTGCTGCGGCTCTCGTCGAAGGCAACATTTCCTTGCGACCTTAATTCACTCAAAGGGAGCTGTCCCTGATCAGGCTCGTGGGCCTGGGCATACGGCGCCCACCTGGCTACCCAGGTCGAGAGGATTTAAACGCCCTTCACGGTTCTTGCGGCGCCGCCAACCTGTTTCTCCCATGATCGACAAACGCGAGCTCAGATCGATCATGCGGGCGACGCGCAAGCGTCTGGCCGGGCTCGATGCGGGCGCGGCCGAGCGCGCGGCGGGACAGGCCGGAGCCCTGCCGCCGGGGCCTGTTGTCGCCGTCTATCGCGCCATCGGGTCCGAACTGGACGTCGCCGCTCTTTCGCTGGCTTTGGAGCGGGCGGGCCGCGAGCTCTGTCTGCCGGTGGTGGTGGAGCGGGATGCGCCTATGATCTTCCGGCGCTGGTCTCCCGGAGAGCCGCTGGAGCTGGACGAAGCGGGCGTACCGGCGCCGTTTCCGCTCGCCGAGATCGTCGATCCCGACCTGATCCTGACGCCGCTTCTGGCCTTCGATGCCCAGGGCGGTCGCCTGGGGCAGGGCGGCGGTTATTACGACCGGACCTTCGCGGCGCGGCCGGACGCCATGCGTATCGGTTTCGCCTATGCGGGCCAGGAGGTCGACGACCTGCCCGTCGAGGCGCATGACATCCGTCTGCATGGCGTTCTGACCGAGACCGGCTATAGACCCTTCGCATGAGACTGGCTTTCTTCGGTGATGTCGTCGGCAAGTCCGGACGGGACGGCCTGAGCGATCACCTGCCCGGCCTGAAGCGCGACCTGAAACTCGATTTCGTGGTGGTCAACGCCGAGAACGCCGCCGGCGGCTTCGGCATCACCGAGAACACCGCACGCGAGCTGTTCATGGCCGGGGCCGACTGCCTGACCCTGGGCAACCACAGCTGGGACCAGCGCGAGGCTCTGACCTATATCGTGCGCGAGCCGCGCCTGATCCGCCCGCTCAACTACCCCCGCCTGATGGACGCACCCGGCGCCGGGGCCAATCTGTTCGAGACCCATTCCGGCAAGACCATCCTGGTCATGAACGTCCTCGGCCGGATCCATATGGATCCGATGGACTGTCCGTTCAGCGCGGTCGAGAAGGAGTTGGCGGCCTGTCCCATGGGCGCCGTGGCCGACGCCATCATCGTCGACATGCATTGCGAGGCGACGTCCGAGAAGATGGCCATGGGCCATTTCTGCGACGGCCGGGCCTCGCTGGTGGTCGGCACCCACACCCATGTGCCCACCGCCGACTGCCAGATCCTGCCCGGCGGCACGGCCTACCAGACCGACGCCGGCGGCTGTTGCGACTATGACTCGGTGATCGGCAACGAGAAGGAAGAGCCCTTGCGGCGCTTCACCACCCGCTTGTCGGGCGGTCGTTACGTCCCGGCCCATGGCCCGGCGACCGTCTGCGGCGTCTATGTCGAGACCGACGACAGGACGGGACTGGCCACGCGGGTTGAACCGATCCGTGTCGGCGGACGGTTGAGCCAGAGCGTTCCCACGGTTTGAGCCGTTGACTTCATAGTTTACGGATGTAGTCTGATCGAACTACAAACGTAAACTGCGAGAACGCCATGTCGATTCTTCGTCTTTCCACCCTTAGCGCCGCTGCATTCCTGATTCCCGGTGTGGGGCAGGCGGTCGCGATGGCGCCGGTCGATATTCTGTTCAACGCCGCCCCCACGATGAAGATCCTGATGCTGGCCCTGATCGTGGCCACCTTGGCGGCGATCGTCGTCACGGCGCTCAAGGTCATGTCGGGGCCGCGCCTCACCGGCGGATCGGCCTTCTTGCAGGCCTTGCGCCTCGGGGGACCGCTGATCGGCCTGCTGGGGGCGGCCTGGAATGTACTGCTGATCACTATCGCCATCGCCAACATCGGCGAGCAACCCTCCTATCCGGTGCTCGCACCCGGCGTGGCCGAGTCCGTCTTCCTGTTCGTGCTGGGTCTGACAACCGGGATCGTAGCGGTCATCTGCAACTGGGTCGTCGAGGCGCGCATCGATCGCGCGGTGTTGAGGTCCTGACGCGCTCGCCCTCCATCGCCGTCACCGAGGCCGAGAGCGTCGTGCTGGGCGCGCTCTGGCGGCGCGGTCCGCTGTCCTTCGCCTCGCTTGTCGAGGAGGTGAAGGCGGGTCAGCCCTGGGCCGACGCGACGATCAAGACCCTTCTGCATCGCCTGATGCAGAAGGGCGCGGTCAAGTCGGTGAAGGAGGACGGTCGCCAGCGCTATCACGCCGTCATCGACCGCCAGACCTATGTCGAGGGCGAGGTTCAGGATCTGCTGGATCGGCTGTTCGACGGCAAACCGGACCGGCTCGTCGCCTTGCTGGCCGACCGGATCGACCTTTAGGGAAGAACATGTCCGCTGCCGCGGCTTGACTCTATTTCGATGATTAGCTAATCATCAACTCATGAGCAATGTGTTCAAGGCCCTTTCCGATCCGACCCGCCGCCGGGTGCTGGAGCTTCTGCGCCAGCGGCCGATGACGGCAGGCGAGCTCAGCGAGCATTTCCCCGTGTCGAAGCCGACCATGTCGGCCCATTTCAACGTGCTCCGCGAGGCCGACCTCATCGACGCCTGGAAACAGGGCACGACCATCACCTACCGGATCAAGCTGTCGGTCCTGGAGGACGCCCTGCTGGGCTTCGCCCAGACCTTCGGGTTCGGTTCCCTGAACAACAACAGCGCGACGGCAGACCCCGCCCCGGCGCCTTCGAAAGGACCCAGATCATGATCCTGAAACGCTTAGGCGGCGCCATCGCGCTCGCCATCTCCTTCCTCGCCCTCGCCGCGGCCCTCCGCTACGCCGGTTCGCAAGGTTTTCTCGGCGAGGAGACGGCGACGCGGGCGGTTCAGGTCGTGATTGGCCTGGGGCTCGCCGCATACGCCAATGTCATGCCCAAACAGCTGAAGGGGCCGCGCAAATCGGTCGAGGCCGAGACGCGAGCCCAGGCGGCACAGCGGGTCGGGGGCTGGTCGATCACGCTCGCGGGTCTGATGCACGCCGGACTCTGGGCCTTCGCCCCGCTGTCGTTCGCCAATCCAGCCTCGATGGTCGTGGTCGCGGCCGCAGTGATCGTGACGCTTGGCTATGCCATCTGGTGCTTCACGGCCTGTCGCAGCAGCGCGCCCGCCGGAAATTAATCGTCTCCGGGCGCATCTGAACGGACGGGTTCCGGCCTCTGGTTTCCAGACCCGGAGCCCGTCCATGATGAAACTTCTCGCGGCCCTCATGGCCCTCGCCCTTCCGACCGCCACCATGGCGCAGGCGCCGGATTCCGCGCCGATCGAGGTGATGATCCTGGGGACCTACCATTTTGGCAATCCAGGTCAGGATATTCACAACGCTCGTATCGATTCCGTCCTGACGCCTGACAAGCAGGCCCAGCTTGAAGCGGTCGCCGAGGGGCTGGCCCGGTTCCGTCCCACCGCCGTGGCAGTCGAGCGGGTCGCCGCCGACCAGTCGACCATGCTGGATCACCGCTATCCGCGCTTCGCGCCCGCCGATCTGCTGACCAATCCCGATGAACGCGTCCAGATCGGCTATCGCCTCGCCCATCGCCTGAGCCTGACCCGGATCTATGCGATTGACGAACAAGAGGGCGATGGCGAGCCGACCTACTTCCCGTTCGAGGCCGTGCACAACTGGGCGCACGCCAACGGCCGCGCGGCGGACCTGGACGCCATGCATACGATGATCGCCGCCAAGGTGGCCGACCTCGAACAACGGCAGCGGACCCAAGGCGTCGGGCCAATCCTCGCTTTCATGAACGGCCCGGAATCCGCCGCGGAAGACAAGGCCTTCCACTACGCCCTGATGCAATTCGGGGCGGGCGACGATCAGCCGGGCGCCGTATTGAACGGCCGCTGGTTCACCCGCAACGCCGAGATATTCGCCCGTCTGATGCAGGCCGCTCAACCCGGCGACCGCATCGTGGTGGTCTACGGCGCTGGCCATGCTTCCTGGCTGCGCGAGATGGTCCAGAACACGCCCGGCTTCCGCCTGGTCGAGCCTGTCGTCTATCTGCCGACGGAATGACCGACTGGCGGAGCTAGGCCGCCACCACCCGCGCGTCCCCGCTGGCCACCGCCAATTTCGTTCGCGTGGTCAGCGTCCCGCCGCGCTCCGACACCTTGTCCAGCACCTTGAACTCTGTCTGCCAGCGTTCGGGTGTCACGTCGCAGACGACAAAGCCGCGCTGGGCGTTGTTGAACTTCAGGAACGGATTGTCGGCCAGATAGCGCCGCCCGTCCGTCCTCTGGTCCTGCCCGTCGCCGGATGAACTGATCGAGGTGGTGACGAACTCCGAGGCGATCGGCGCCCCCTCGGGATTGCGGCTGTCGCGATACAGCTCGCCCGCATAGTTCTGATGCTCGTCCCCGGTCAGGACGACGGTGTTGCCGATCCGGCGCTCGCGCAGCCGGTCCAGCAGCCGCTGGCGGGGGATGGAGTATCCGGCCCAGGTGTCGAGGTTGTAGCCGGGTTCCGGCCCTTCCTTGCGGTCCAGATTCATCACCATGATCTGCTGCGCCAGCACCTTCCAGTGGGCGCGCGACCGGTCGAGATTTCGATACAGCCACGCCTCCTGCGCCTCGCCCAGCACCTGGGCCGCCGGATCGGCCACCCCCGCGCAGGTCGTCGCCCAGGCGTCGTTGCAGGGCTGGTCGCTGCGGTACTGGCGGGTGTCGAGGAAATTCAGGTCCAGCAGGTCGCCCCAGGCGGCATGGCGGTACAGCTGCATCTCCGCTCCGCGCGGGAAGGCCGACCGGCGAAGGGGCATGTTCTCATAGAAGGCCTGGGCCGCCGCCTGGCGCCGCAGGGCGAAGACCTCGGGCGGCGTGCCGTCCTGGTCCAGGGCCGAGACCCAGTTGTTGTCGATCTCGTGATCGTCCCACGTGCAGAACCAGGCGGTCGAGGCGTGGCTGGCCTGCAGGTCCGTGTCCAGCTTGTACTGGGCGTAGCGCCGCCGGTAGTCGTCGAGGCTGTAGATCTCGCCGCCGACGTGCTGGCGCGGGTTCTCGATCGTGCCGCCCGAGCCGGTGTAGGTGCGATTGCCCCGGCCCTCATAGATGTAGTCGCCGTAGCAGTAGATGAAGTCGAGGTTCTCCTCCGCCGCCTTGCGGTGCGCGGTGTAGAAGCCCTGCTCATAGGCCTGGCAGCCCAGCACGCCGAAGCGCGCTTGCGCCGTTGCAGCTCCCGCGGCGGGCGCCGTCCTGGCCCGACCGATCGCGGTCCGTTCGCGTCCGGCGTTGAAACGGTAGAAATACTCCCGGTTCGGCTCCAGCCCCTCGATCTCGACATGGACCGCATGAGCCAGTTCGGGGCGCGCCACCGCCTCGCCGGAGCGGACCACGGCGGCGCCGAAGCCACGCGAGGTCGCCACCTCCCATTTTACCGGCACGGGCGCCGAGGGCATGCCGTGGCCGATCTCCATCGGGCGAGGCGCCAGACGGGTCCAGATGACGAAGCCGTCGGGGGCCGGATCGCCGGCGGCGATGCCCAGCTGGAAGGGGTATTCGGCGAAGACGGGATCGGCCAGCGCCCGCCGGCCTGAGCCGAGCACGACCCCGCCGGCGCCGAGGGCCAGCATCAATCCACGGCGGGATACCGAATCGAGTGAGCGCATCTGGGCCTCCGGGGCGACGACGGTCCCGACCTAGCCCGGAAATGTGACGGGCGTCACGGGGTCGGTTGCGCCACCGCTCTCCAGGCCCGCATCTCGGCGATCTCGCGGGTCTGCGTATCCTTGACGGCCTGGGCCATGCGCCGGATTTCCGGATCGCGCGACCGCGCCAGGGCGACATCGGCCATGGCCACGGCGCCGCGGTGGTGTTCGATCATCTTGGCGATATAGGCCTCGTCCACCGTCGCGCCGGAGGCATTGGCCATGCCCGCGTGCATGGCGGCTTCCAAGGCGGCGAAAGCCTGGTCTCCGGCGGTGGGCCCATGGCCCAGGGCGGCGTGATCCGCGGCCGCGACCCGCCTCTGGGTCACCTCGCCGTCCCGCACCGTCGCGGCGTGGTTGGCGGCCGACGCATCGCGCAGGGCCTGTTCGACGGGATCGCCGCCGCCGTCGCAGGCCGACAGGGCGAAGATCAGACCCAGGGCGGGGAGGGCGCGCCTCATGCGACCACCTCGATCCAGCCGGGCATCCAGCCTTCGTGCATCTCGCGCAGGTGATCCAGCGGCAGGCGGAACAGGTCGCCGCCCGAACCGCCCGAGGCGAAGTCCCGGCCCGTGGCTCGACCGACGACCGAAGCGTGCAACCCGGCGGCCTGGGCCGCGGCGATGATCGCGGTCGCCTCAGGCACGGCGACCAGGTACCGGGCCTGATCCTCGCCGAAGAGCAGGATGTGGGCATGGGTCGCCGAGGTGGCGTCCAGCTCGACCCCGCAGTCCGAGGCCAGGGCAATGTCCGCCGCCGCCCCGATCAGGCCGCCGTCCGACAGGTCGTGGACGCAGGTCAGGGCGCCGGCCTCGATCTGTTCGCGCACGAAGTCGCCGGTCTTGCGCTCCAACGCCAGGTCGACCGGGGGCGGGGCGCCATCCTCGCGGCCCAGCACCTCGCGCAGATAGATCGACGAGCCCAGCTCGCCGACCGTCTCGCCGATCAGCACCAGCACATCGCCCTCGACCATGCCGCCGAAGCCGACCACCACGTCATAGTTGGTCAGCAGGCCCACGGCGCCAACGGTCGGCGTCGGCGGAATGGCCGCGCCGTTTGTCTCGTTATAGAGCGACACGTTCCCGCTCACGACCGGGAAGTCCAGCACCCGGCAGGCCTCGGCCATGCCGTCGATGGCGCGGACGATCTGGCCCATGATCTCTGGCCGCTGGGGATTGCCGAAATTGAGGTTGTCGGTGATGGCGATGGGCCGCGAACCGACGGCGGTCAGGTTGCGCCAGGCCTCGGCGACCGCCTGTTTGCCGCCCTCATAGGGATCGGCCTGCACATAGCGCGGCGTGCAGTCCGAGGTCATGGCCAGACCCTTGTCCGTGCCATGCACCCGCACCACCCCGGCGTCGGCGGCGGTGGCCGAGTCGTGCAGGGTGTCGGCCATGACGTGGCGGTCGTACTGCTCCCAGATCCAGCGCTTCGAGGCCATATCCGGGCAGCACACGACCTTGATCACCGCGTCGACCCAGCTCTGGGGCGGGGGCACGTCGGCGGGGGCCAGACGCGGCTGCAGCTCCGGCTGAACCCACGGCCGGTCGTACAGCGGCGCATCGTCGAACAGCGGGGCCAGCGGCACGTCGCACACCGTCTCCCCGTGGTGCTTCAGCACCAGCCGGCCGGTGTCGGTGGTGACGCCGATGACGGCGGCGTCCAGTCCCCATTTCCTGAAGATCCGATACCCGTCTTCCTCGCGGCCCGGCTTCAGCACGGCCAGCATCCGCTCCTGGCTTTCCGACAGCATCATTTCATAGGCCGTCATCCCCTCTTCGCGTTGGGGCACGGCGTCCATGTTCAGCTCGATGCCGACCGCGCCCTTGCCGGCCATTTCCACGGAGGAGCTGGTCAGGCCCGCCGCGCCCATGTCCTGGATCGCCGCCACGGCGCCCGAGGCCATCAGCTCCAGCGTCGCCTCGATCAGCAATTTCTCGGCGAAAGGATCGCCGACCTGCACCGTCGGCCGCTTCTCGTCGGAGTCCTCGTCGAACTCGGCCGAGGCCATGGTCGCGCCGTGGATGCCGTCGCGGCCGGTCTTCGATCCGAAATAGACCACCGACAGTCCCGGCGCCGGGGCGGCGGAGTAGAACAGGGCGTCGGCCTTGGCCACGCCCACGCACATGGCGTTGACCAGGATGTTGCCGTTGTAGCCGGCGTGGAAATTGGTCTCGCCCGCCACGGTCGGCACGCCGACGCAATTGCCGTAGCCGCCGATGCCCGAGACCACGCCCCTGACCAGCCGCTTCGTCTTCTCGTGCGACGGGTCGCCGAAGCGCAGGGCGTTCAGCAGGGCCACCGGCCGCGCGCCCATGGTGAAGACGTCGCGCATGATGCCGCCCACGCCCGTCGCCGCGCCCTGATAGGGCTCGATATAGGACGGGTGGTTGTGGCTCTCCATCTTGAAGATGCAGGCGTCGCCGTCGTCGATGTCGATGACCCCGGCGTTCTCGCCAGGACCGCAGATCACCCGCGGTCCCTTGGTCGGGAATTTGCCGAGGTGGATTTTCGACGATTTGTAGGAGCAGTGCTCGGACCACATCACCGAGAAGACGCCCAGTTCGACGTTGTTCGGCTCGCGCCCCAGCCGGTCGAGGACGACCTGATATTCGTTCGGGGCCAGGCCGTAGTCGGCGGCCAGTTCGGCCATGGTCTTTTCGGGAGCGCTCATGGGCGCGCCTTCTAGCCGCTGAACAGAGTCGTGTCAGCCATTGCGGCGGAACATCGTGGGCTGTTCGCCATTGAATCGGTCGACAGCCGAAGGAGGCCGCCGTGCCGGACCAGCCCATCGACCCCGCCGCCACCCCGGAAGACGTTGACGCGCCGGAGATCGCCGCCGACGACGCGGGCGCCACCGCCGCGGCCGAGCGCGCCTCGAAGCAGGCGGCCAACGACGACCGTGCTGACTAGGCCTTCCGCCGTTCGACGCCGGTTCGCAGCCTGAAGGTCAGGACGATCACCCCGACCAGCACAGCTACGGCGGCGGCGAGGGCGACATAGGCCACCACGGGATTGCGCTCCTGCTCGGCCACGAAGGCGCCCAGCAGGCCCCAGGCGATCGGCAGGCCGTAGGCGAGGGTGCGCAGCCTTTGCGTCACGCCGAGAGCGGTCGCCGTCACCAGGACGATGGCCAGGACCGCCCAGGCGGTCGGCGAGAGCATGGCGGGCAGGGCGTCATTGCCCGTGACCACGGTGATCAGATTCAGCGGCGCCGCCACGGTCAGCCATCCCGCCAGCATCGTCAGCGGCCAGATGGTCATCCAGCGGTCGCGGTCGACGCGCGGCAGGGCGCGGATGGCGCCCGCGTTGCCCAGCAACGGAACCAGCAGCGCCGCCAATGAACCGAAGATCAGGACGACGGTCGCCGCCTCCTGGTCAAAGGCGGCGGCCACAACCCACAAACCTATGCCGAACAGGGCGGCGACCGAGGGCCAGCCCAGACGATGGATCAACAGGCTCTCGCCCGTCTGAGGCAACACCTGTCGCACCGCATAGACCAGCAGCCACAGATAGATCAGACCCCAGATGGCGAAGGCATAGCCGGCGACCTTCAGGGTGTCGTCGCTGTCGGCCGAGAACTCGGCGGGCGACTGGCCCCAGCCGAGCAGGACCTGGGTCTGGCCGATCACCACGGCGAAGACGGTCGCCGCCAGCACGATCAGGCGGCGGGTCATATGGGCGGAGGAGGGACGGACGATGGACATGGCGGCTCCGAAGGGTTCGCCTGACTACGCTTGCGCGCGGTGAAGGTTCAATGGCGCGGAACCCGCCGTCGCCGGAAACGGTTGATTCTCCGCACCAGGGAGATCGTCATGACAGACCCGAACCGTCCCAAGCCGGCCCGGACCGGGGACGCCGCAACCGGCGAATCGGCTGACCGCGCCGGGGCATCCGGTGGGGAGAGCACACGCCCAGACCCGGACGCCCTCGACCAGTCGGTCGGCCGGGAGGATGCCGGACAGGGCGATGCGAGAACGCGGAACGGCGCGTTCTGACGCTTACGCCTTGACGGACGCGGCTCGCCCATCTCCGATCGTCGAATGGCGAACACCGAACAGGGCCACCGCGCCGCGCTGGACGCGGCTGATCGCGCACTGGCCGCCGATCCGCGCGATCTGCGGGCTCTGATCGCCAAGGGCGACGCACTCGCTGGTCTGGGCGACAGTCGAGCCGCCGCCAGCTTCTACAGCTCTGCCCTGCGCGCGGCGGGCGACGGCAAGGGGCTGGCCCCCGCGGTGATCGCCGACCTGCGCCGGGCCCAGGCCGCCGTTCAGGCCCAGACGCAGCGGTTCGAAGCCCATCTGGCGGCCAGCCTCGCCGGCGCCGGATTCGATGCGGCGACCTCCAGCGACCGCTTCGCCCTGTCGCTGGATCTGATGAGCGGGCGCAAGCGACTGTATCAGCAGGAGCCGCGCTTCTACCTCTTTCCCGGCCTGCCCCAGATCCAGTTCCAGCCGCGCGATACCCTGCCCTGGCTGGCGTCGGTGGAGGCGGCGGCCGGCGACATCCGCGCCGAGCTGGATGGTCTGCTGGCCGAGCCCGACCTGTTCCGTCCCTATGTCGAGCCGCGCGCCGACCGTCCCAATCGGGACGCCGCCGGGATGATGTCCAACGCCGACTGGAGCGCCCTGTTTCTCTGGAAGGACGGCGAGGAACAGCCGGACATCGCGCGCCGTTGCCCCCGCACGATGGAGGCGCTGGCCGGGGTTCCGCTTTGCCGGGTGCCGGGGCGGACGCCGTCGATCCTGTTCTCGAAACTGAAGGCCGGGGCTCGCATCCCGCCCCACCACGGCCTGATCAACACCCGGCTGATCTGTCATCTGCCGCTGATCGCCCCTCCGGGCAGCCGCTTTCGTGTCGGCAATGACACCCGCGACTGGCGCGAGGGTCAGGCCTGGGCTTTCGACGACACCATCGAACACGAGGCCGCCAACGACAGCGGTCAGGACCGCACCATCCTGATCTTCGACGTCTGGAAGCCGGAGATGAGCGAAGAGGAGCGCGCCCTCGTTTCGGCCCTGTTCCAGGCCGTCGACGGCTATGGCGCGGGGGGTCAGGCCTGGGGCGTTTGAGATCGGCCTTCAACCGTCGGTGAATCGCACGGTGAAGATGACCAACTGGCCGCCGAGGGTGAGGTCGGGCGTCTGCGACCGGACCCGCCCGCTCCTCAGGGAACGGACGACCTCACGACCGTACCCGAAGCCGCCGGGATGTTCGCTTTCGATCACACAATCGGTCAGGGCGCCGGTCCCGGCGACCAGGCAAGAGACCGTCACGCTGGCATGGGTGACGTAGCGGCCCCGAACCGAATCGGGCAGCTCCAGCCGTGGCCGCAAGGCCCAGTCCAACCCCGCCGACAGGCCGTCGGGGGCATCCCGACCGAGGTTCGCGTCCCGCGGATCAGCCAGTGAACGGCCGCAGGCGGTCAGGGTACGCTCCAGCGTCGCCGGCGACGGAGGCAGCTCCATCACATATCGGGTTCCTCGCTGGCCGCCGGTTCCCGGAATGGAGATCTGCAATCGTCCGCCGGCAGCCAGCCGACGGGCAAACGGCGCCGGCAATCGGCTGAAGGCGATGGTCCGGTCCTCACCGACCGTCCAGGTCTCCTGCCTCAGGTCTTCGTCGCCCACCGACACGCGAACGACCCGGGAGAATCCGCGCGCGGGAGGCAGGCCGGCGACCGTCACATCGAACACACCGTTCACACACCGTCCCGCCAGGGTGACGCCATTGTCGAAACTGGTGAGGGCGATGACGGCGTCGCGTTCCGGCGCCTCGACGAGCGCCCAGTCCTGGCTCGTCGGCTCCTGCGCCCGGGCCGGGCCGGCGACCGTCAGGGCGAGGACCACGAGGGCGGCTGACCAGATTTTCATCGATTGGCTCCGGCCCAAGGTCATGGGTCATCCAGACCTACTCGCCAGAACGCGCCACTTCTAGGTCGAGTCCGCCTTCACCCGGGCGGGGTTGCCGATGGCGGTCGCCCCTTCCGGCACATCGCGCGTCACGACCGAGCCCGCTCCGATCACCGCGTCGTCCCCGATCGTCACGCCCGGCAGGATGATGGCGCCGCCGCCGATCCAGACATTCCGGCCAATGGTCACCGGCTTGCCGAACTCGATGCCTTCGGCTCGCTGGGCGGCGTCGCGCGGATGGTCGGCGGTCAGGATCTGCACCCCCGGCCCGATCTGGGTCTGGTCGCCGATTTCGACCTCGCAGACATCCAGGATGACGCAGTTGAAATTCAGGAAGACGCCGCGGCCCAGCCGGATATTGTAACCATAGTCGCAGTGGAACGGCGGTCGGATGATCGCGCCTTCGCCGACCTCGCCCATCCGCTGGCGCAGCAGGTCGCGGCGTTCGGCGGGGCTGGCGGCCATGGCGGCGTTGTAGCGGGTCATCCACTGTTTGGCGGCGGTCTGATCGGCCTGAAGCTCGGGATCGCCGGGATCGTACGGCAGCCCGGAGATCATCTTCTGGCGTTCGCTCATGAACATGGGTCGGTCCCCGCCTGCGCCCGGCGAGATCGACCGTTCAGGCGGCGCGGGTCAAGCCCTGCTGTCGGATCAGGCGGCGGCGAAGACGCTGCGGAACAGGGTGGCGCCGTCGGCGGAACCCAGTTCCTCCTCGAACGCCCGGTCCGGGTGAGGCATCAAACCCAGCACATTGCCCTGCGCATTCTGCAGTCCGGCGATGTCGGCGACCGAGCCGTTGGGGTTGTCGACATAGCGGAACACCACCTGCCCCTCGCCCTCGATCCGGGCCAGGGTCTCGGCGTCGGCGAAATAGTTTCCGTCGCCATTGCCCTGGGTCATCACCACCTCGCGCTGGCCCTGATAGCCGGCGGTGAAACGGGTCTGGCCGTTGGCGACGGTCAGGGTGACCGGTTTGCAGACGTATTTCAGCCCGGCGTTCTTCAGCAGCGCCCCCGGCAGCATTCCCGCCTCGCACAGGATCTGGAAGCCGTTGCAGATGCCGACCACGGCCACGCCGTCGTCCGCGGCCTTCTTCACCGCCTGCATCACCGGCGACTGCGCCGCCATGGCGCCGCAGCGCAAATAGTCGCCATAGGAGAAGCCGCCCGGCAGGACGATCAGGTCCAGACCCGACGGCAGCTCCGTCTCCTGGTGCCAGACCATTTCGACCCGCTCGCCGGTCGAGCGTTCGACGGCGACCTTGCAGTCGCGGTCGCAGTTGGAACCCGGGAAGACGATGACGGCTGCGCTCATGGCGGCGCCCTTTAGCAGCGTTTGCCGGTCATGTCAGGGTCTGGCGCCCTTAGGAGTCTCACGCCGCACTTCAGCGAGGAAATTGGTCATCACCGCGATGCGCTGCGTGGCCAGGTCGCGCGCCGCGGCGGTCTTCAGGCGCGGCGGGATGTCGACGGCGAATCGCTCGATCCGCCCTAGCGCCTGATCATAGTCCGGCCGGTCGCCCGTCGCCGCCAGCAACCGCGCTGCGCCCAAGGCCCCGAGAAAGTCCAGCGCGTCGGCGTCGTGCAGCACGACCGCCTCGGATCCTTCCGGCTCCTTGTCGTACATATGGCCGAGGATCGCGGCGCGGACCGCCGGGAATTTGTCCATCGGGAACCCGAGCTCGGTCAGAAAGGGCTCGGCCAGTTCGACCGAACGCACGGCGTGATCCATGCCGGCGACGGCGAAGGGTTCGATTCCGCCCCAGTCGTGCAGGAAGGCGGCGGCGAACAGGACGTCGGGATCAACCGTCAACCCTTCGGCCTCCGCCAGCGCCATCCCCAGCACATGGTTGCGCTCGGAGTGACGCACGCCCCAGCTCGGGTGCTGGAGGTGGGTGTTCGCCTGTTCGTACACGCCGCGCCGCCACGGGCTGTCCAGCGGAATGCCGGCGGGCGTCGCCGTCGGGGCCGCCGCGGCAGCCGGGGTCTCCTGCGCCGCCAATGGGCCCGTGGGGCTGAGCAACAGCGCGCCCGCCGTGATGGCCAGAACCAGTGTCTTCATGCCGCCCTCCCGATCGCCGCCGCGCTCAACCCTTGTTCTCGTACACGCCCGTGATCGACGCCTTGGCCAGGGTATGGAAATGCAGATTGAAGCCGAAGACGGCGCCCGAATTCTCCGGCGTCACGTCCAGTCGCTCCGTGTCCACGGCGAACACCGTGAAGATGTAGCGGTGCGGCCCGTGCCCCGGCGGCGGGGCGGCGCCGCCGAAGCCCGGCTCGCCGAAATCCGTCCGCCCCTCGACGGCGCCGTGTGGAAGGCCGTCCGGCGATGCGCCTTCGGCCAGGTCGGTGACGTCGGCGGGAATATTGGCCACCGTCCAGTGCCAGAAGCCGGAGCCCGTCGGCGCGTCGGGGTCGTAGCAGGTGACGGCGAAACTCTTCGTACCCTCTGGCGCGCCGGACCAGCTCAGCTGCGGCGAGCGGTTTCCCCTGGACTGGACCTGGGCCTCGGGCAGGATGCCGCCGTCGGTGAAGCCGTTGGACGTGACGGTAAAGGCCATGGGTCGCTCCTCACTGCGGTTGGGACTGATCCTAACGCATGACCGCGGCCCGGGTCGCTAGTGAGCCGCGTCCTTCGCCGCCTGTGTGAAGGCGGTATCGTCTGTCAGGCCGCCGGCCAGGGCCGCGGCGAAGATCAGCACGCAGACCAGCACGAAGGCCGCGACGGAAAACCGGATCAACCGATTCATGCGACCTCGATGCGATAGCTTTCGATCACGGTGTTGGCCAGCAGGGTCTCGCACATCCGCTTGATCTCTGCGGCCTTGTCCTCGACGCCGTCGCCGAGGTCGAATTCGATCAGCTTGCCGACGCGGGCGTTCGACACATCGGCCCAGCCCAGGCCGTGCAGGGCGCCCTCGACCGCCTTGCCCTGGACGTCCAGCACGCCCGGCTTGAGGAAGACGTGAACCTTGACCTTGGCCATCAGTGCAATCCCCCCTGAATCACGGTCGGCATGTCCTTCATGATGCCGAGGCGACGGGCCACCTCGGTATAGCTCTCGATCACATTGCCCAGATCGCGGCGGAAGCGGTCCTTGTCCAGCTTCTCGCCCGTGTTGGTGTCCCACAGACGGCAGGAATCGGGGCTGATCTCGTCGGCCAGCAGCACGCGCGAGAAATCGTTCTCCCACACCCGGCCGAACTCGATCTTGAAGTCCACCAGGGTGATGCCGACCGCGCCGAACATGCCCGACAGATAGTCGTTCACCCGCACCGTCATGGCCAGCATGTCGTCCAGCTCCTGGGTCGTGGCCCAGTTGAAGGCGGTGATGTGCTCTTCGGTGACCATCGGGTCGTTGAGCTCGTCCTTCTTGAGATAGAATTCTATGATCGAGCGGGGCAGGGGCGTGCCCTCGTCAATCCCCAGCCGCTGGCTCATCGAGCCTGCGACGATGTTGCGGCACACGACCTCCAGCGGGATGATCTCGACCTCGCGGATCAGCTGTTCGCGCAGGTTCAGGCGCTTGATGAAATGGTTGGTCACGCCGATGCCGTTCAGGCGCGACATGATGAATTCGCTGATGCGGTTGTTGATGACGCCCTTGCCCTCGAGCTGGGCCTTCTTCTCGCCGTTGAAGGCGGTGGCGTCGTCCTTGAAATACTGGATCAGGGTGCCGGGCTCGGGACCCTCGTAGAGGATCTTGGCCTTGCCCTCGTAAATCTTCTTGCGTTTGACGTTCATCATGGTCGGTCCGGGCGGGGCCTCGCCGGAAACGACAATCGCGCGGCCAGAGGGAGATCTGGGCGGCGCAATCCGGAATCGGGCGGGCGGGAAAAAGTCGCGGGAACCCTTAGCGGATGCGGCGCCGCGATACAAACCGACGGCGTCGCGGCAAGGCCGCTCGTCACGGCGTCGCAACCCGGCGAGTTCCGGTTGCGTTCGGCAATGGGGCGGCTATAGACCACGGCGACTGCGGCCGTGCATTCCAGCCGCCTGAACGGAGCCTTGCGACGCCCATGACGACCTTTGACGATCGGGAAAAGGGCTTCGAGTCCAAATTCGCCCTCGATCAGGAACAGGAATTCAAGGCGATCGCCCGGCGCAACAAGCTGCTGGGCCTCTGGGCCGCCGGGAAAATGGGTCTGAACGACGATCGCGCCGAGGAATACGGCCGCGCCATCGTCAAGGCCGATTTCGAACAGCCCGGCGAGGAAGACGTTTACCGCAAGATCGCCCAGGACCTGGAGGGCGCCGGCCTGACCGTCTCCGAGGGCGAAATCCGCCGCAAGATGGACGAGCTTTCGTCGGTCGCGCGCGAGCAGATCCGCAACGACGAATAGTCGGCCACGTCATCAGCCACGAAAAAGGGCCGCTCCATCGCTGGAGCGGCC
>CALRJO020000021.1:0-42025 GCA_943367565.1 Brevundimonas vancanneytii | reverse complement strand
GCCCGCCGTGGTGTCGGTCGACCTGCGCCTCAACACCCCGCGCTACGCCTCCCTGCCCAACATCATGAAGGCCAAGAAGAAGGAGATCGCCGTCAAGGCGGTCGCCGACTACGGCGTCGATGTCGCGCCGCGCCTCAAGGTCCTCAAGGTCACCGCCCCGGCCCAGCGCTCGGCCGGTATCAAGGTGGCCGACGCCGCCGAACTGGTTATGAAACTCAAGACCGCGGGGGTCCTGTAATGGCCGTTCTCGTCATCGCCGACCGCGACGGGGATACCGTCCGCGACACCACCCACAAGACCGTCACCGCCGCTCTGAAGTTGTCGTCCGACGTCGACATCCTCGTCATCGGCCAGGGCTCGAAGACCGCGGCCGACGCGGCGGCGAAGATCGCCGGCGTGCGCAAGGTGCTGCTGGCCGAAAGCGCCGGCCTGGGTCACCAGCTGGCCGAGGCGGTCGAGGCGACCGTGGTCGGCCTCGCCGGCGGCTATGACGCCATCCTCTCGCCGGCCACCACCGACGGCAAGAATTTCATGCCCCGGATCGCCGCCAAGCTGGACGTCGCCCCGATCTCGGACATCATGGAGGTCGTCAGCCCCGACACCTTCGTGCGCCCGATCTACGCCGGCAACGCCCTGGAGACGATCCAGTCCGGCGACGCGAAGAAGATCATCACCGTCCGCCCGACCAGCTTCGACGCCGCCGCCGAGGGCGGCTCGGCCAAGGTCGAGACCGTCGCGGGCGCCGACGCCGGCAAGGCCGCCTTCGTCAGCGAGGAGATGGTCAAGTCGGACCGTCCTGAACTGGGCGCGGCGAAGATCGTCGTCTCGGGCGGCCGCGCCCTCGGTTCCGCCGAGGAGTTCCACGCCGTCATGGACCCGCTGGCCGACAAGCTGGGCGCCGCCGTCGGCGCCTCGCGCGCCGCGGTCGACGCCGGCTACGCCCCCAACGACTACCAGGTCGGCCAGACCGGCAAGGTGGTGGCCCCGGCCCTCTACATCGCCATCGGCATCTCGGGCGCCATCCAGCACCTCGCCGGCATGAAGGACTCCAAGGTCATCGTCGCCATCAACAAGGACGCCGACGCCCCGATCTTCCAGGTCGCGGACTACGGCATCGTGGGGGATTACAAGACGGTGGTTCCGGAGCTGATGAAGGCGCTGGGCTAGCCATCGGTTTCCGGATCCCGGCCGGGGGCCCTTCTACGGCCTCATGCGTTTAGCCCGACAGTCTCCGTGCGACGGCTGTCGCGACCTGCCGAAGGACCAAACCCGATGACCTATTTCCACGCCCGGACCGTCGAGGGTGATTTCGACGCCGTCCTCGACCGCACCCGCGCCGCCCTCCAGAGACACGGCTTCGGCGTGCTGACCGAGGTCGACGTCCAGGCCACGCTCAAGGCGAAGATCGGAGAGGCGTTCCGGCCTTACCGCATTCTCGGCGCCTGCAACCCCGTCATGGCCCACGAGGCCCTGATGATGGAGTCCCATGTCGGCGTCATGCTGCCCTGCAACGTCGTGGTTCAGCAGACCGCCGACGGCGTCGAGGTGTTCGCTGTCGAACCGGCGGCCTCCATGGCGTCCATCGACAACGCCGAACTGCTGGGTCACGCACGAAAGGTGGGCGAGCATCTGCGGGCGGCCGTTGACGAAATCTGATCTTTCACCGACGTGGCCCAGATCGCCGTCCGCCTGACCCCCGGCGCCGCCGCTGACCGCATCGACGGCTGGGATGTCGACGCCGAGGGGCGCTCCGTCCTGAAGGTGCGGGTCCGCGCCCGGCCCATCGACGGCGAGGCCAATGAGGGGCTCGTGAAGCTGGTCGCCAAAGCCCTCGGCGTGCCGAAATCCGCCGTCGCCATCCAGCGCGGCGGCCAGTCGCGGACCAAGATTCTGGAGATCGCGGGCCTGTTTGGGGACGAGGCAAGGCGTCGCCTTACCGATCTGTAATGTTTCCGGCTTTGACGTGGCGCGCCCGGCGCTTTGTAATCCGTCCCGACTTGCGCCCACCCTTCACGACGGGCGCTTCCGGGGAGCGTCCGATGAAATTCCACGCCTTGCGGGGCTCCAGCCTCGCCACCCTCGCCTGCGTGCTGGCGGGTTCACTGGTCCTGTCGGCCTGCGCCACCACCGGCGGCGGCGATGAGACGCCCGCCGCCGACGGCTCGTCCGGCTCCGAGGCGCGCGCGCCGCTGGCGCGGGGCCTCGACGTCGCGGCCAACCCCGACCCCTTCCCCTCGACCTATCGCGGCCTGCCGCGCGAGAACATGGCCATCGTCGGCGGCACGGTGTTCACCGGCGCCGGCCAGCGGATCGAGAACGGCGTGGTCATCGTCACCGACGGCCGGGTCGCCGCGGTCGGCGACGCCTCGACCCCCGTGCCCGGCGGCCATCGCGTCGTCGACGCGCGCGGCCGGTTCGTGACCCCCGGCATCATCGACACCCACTCCCACCTCGGCGTCTATCCCTCGCCGGGCGTGACGGGGATGAGCGACGGCAACGAGGCGACCAACCCCAACACCGCCCAGGTCTGGGCCGAACATTCGCTCTGGCCCCAGGACCCCGGCTTCAACGCCGCCCGCGCCGGCGGGATCACCACCCTCCAGATCCTGCCCGGCTCGGCCAATCTGTTCGGCGGCCGCGGCGTGACCGTCCGCAACGTCCCCTCGGTGACCATGCAGGGCATGAAGATGCCCGGCGCGCCCTACGGCCTGAAGATGGCCTGCGGCGAGAACCCCAGCCGCGTCTACGGCGGCCGCAACACCTCGCCGGCCACCGGCATGGGCAATGTCGCCGGCTATCGCGCCGCCTTCATCGCCGCGCGCGACTACAAGGCCAAATGGGACAAATGGCGCGAGGACGGCGAGGGCACGCCCCCGACCCGCAATCTCCAGCTCGAGACCCTGGCCGGGGTGCTGGACGGCTCGGTCCTGATCCAGAACCACTGCTACCGCGCCGACGAGATGGCGGTGATGATCGATATCGCCAATGAGTTCGGCTACCGGATCACCGCCTTCCACCACGCCATCGAGGCCTACAAGATCGCGCCCCTGCTGGCCCGCGAAGGCATCTGCGCCGACATGTGGACCGGCTGGTGGGGCTTCAAGATGGAGGCTCTGGACGCCGTCGAGGCCAACGCCGCCCTGGTGGACGCGCCCGCGGGCTCCTGCGCCGTCATCCACTCCGACGACGCCGAACTGACCCAGCGGCTGAACCAGGAGGCCGCCGCCGCCCTGGCCGCCGGCCGCCGCATCGGCATGAACATCAGCGAGGAGCGGGCGATCAGCTGGATCACCCTCAACCCGGCCCGTTCGCTGGGCATCGCCGACCAGACCGGTTCGCTGGAAGCCGGCAAGCGCGGCGACGTGGTGATCTGGAGCGCCAATCCCTTCAGCGTCTACGCCCGCGCCGATCAGGTCTTCATCGACGGGGCCCTGACCTTCGACCGCATGAACCCGGCCTACCAGCCGCTGTCCGACTATGAACTGGGCCAGCCGGGCTTCGGCCTGCCGGCCGCCAACGTCGTGCAAGGAGCCCGCTGATGCGCCTCAGGAACCTCATCCTCGGCGCCGTCTGCATGGCCGCCGTCTCCACCCCCGCCCTCGCCCAGTCCCTGACCGCCATCACCGGCGGGCGGGTGCTGACCGGAACCTCGGTGATCGAGAACGGCACCGTGGTGATCCAGAACGGCCGGGTCGTCTCGGTCGGGACCGGCGCGGCCCCCTCGGGCGCCCGCATCGTCGACGCCCGGGGCAAGGTGGTCACGCCCGGCTTCGTCGCCGTCGATGCGAGTCTCGGCGGCTCCGAGATCTCGTCGGTCAGCGGCTCCAACGACCTGCGCAACGGCGCCAACTCCATCAGCGCCTCCTTCGATGTCAGCTATAGCCTCGACCCCTGGTCCTTCACCCTGCCGGTGGCCCGCCTCGGCGGCATCACCCGCGCCATCGTCGTGCCCAGTCACGCGGGCGGCGGCGGCGGTCACGCCCATGACGACAGCGATTTCGCCGGCGTCGGCCACGGCGGCCTGCAATCGCCCGGCCTGTTCGCCGGCCAGGCGGCCGTCATCCACCTGGCCGAGGGGACCGACATTCTCGTCAGGGCGCGCGTGGCCATGGTCGCCCCGTTCGGCGAGGCCGGGGCCGGCATCGCCGGCGGCGCGCGCGGGGCCCAGTTCACCCAGTTCAAGGAAACCCTCGCCGAGGTCCGCCTCTACGCCCGCAACCGCGCCGCCTATGACCGCGCCGGCCTGCGCGACCTCAGCCTGTCGCGCGCCGATCTCGAGGCCCTGATCCCCGTGGCCAACGGCTCCATGCCGCTGATCGTCACCGTGCGCCGCGCCGCCGACATCCAGCAGGTCCTGCGGCTGGCGCGGGAGGAGGGGGTGAAGATTATCCTCGACGGCGCCGAGGAAGGCTGGCTGGTCGCCGACCAGATCGCCGCCGCCGGCGTGGCCGTGTTGCTCAACCCCATCTCCAACCTGCCGGGCAATCTGGAGACCCGGGCGGCGCGGATGCAGAACGCGGCGGCGCTCGACGCCGCCGGCGTGGTCATCGCCATCAAGGGCAATGACGGCTCCCACCGGGTCCGCGAGACCCGCTACAACGCCGGCAACGCCGTCTCGCACGGCCTGCCCTATGACGCCGCCATCGAGGCGATCACGGTCAATCCGGCCCGCATCTTCGGCATGGCCGGCCAGTTCGGGGAACTGCGCGCCGGCGCGGCGGCCGATGTGGTGATCTGGTCCGGCGACCCGCTGGAGCCGCTCAGCGACGCCGAGACCATCTTCATCGGCGGCGCCGAACAGGCCCCGACCAGCCGCCAGTTCCTGCTCCGCGACCGCTATGCATCAGGCGGCGAAGGCGCGATGCCGCCGGCTTATACGCGGTAGTCAAAACGCGTTCTCCCTCCCCTTTATGGGGAGGGTGGCCGCGTAGCGACCGGGTGGGGAACGCCAGACACACCCCACCCTGTCGTCGCTTCGCGCCGACATCCCTCCCCATGAAGGGGAGGGAGAGCTACCATGCCGCCCATGACGTTCCCCCGCCTGTTCATCGACGCCGACGCCTGCCCGGTGAAGGATGAGGTCTATCGCGTGGCGGGCCGCTACGGCCTGCATGTGTTCGTGGTCTCCAACAGCTGGATCAACACCCCGCGCGAGCCGTGGATCGAACAGGTCGTGGTCGACGCCGGGCCTGACATCGCCGACGACTGGATCGCCGAGCGGGCGGGGCCGGGCGACGTCGTCATCACCGCCGACATTCCGCTCGCCGACCGCTGCCTCAAGGCCGGGGCCCAGGCGTTGAAGTCCAACGGCCAGCCCTTCACCCCCGACTCCATCGGCTCGGCCCTCGCCGGACGGATGGTCGGCGAACACCTGCGCTCCATGGGCGTCGCCACTTCCGGCCCGCCGCCGTTCGGGCCAAAGGACCGCTCGGCCTTCCTGCAGGCGCTGGATCAGGCCGTGGTCCGGGCCCAAAGGGCAGCCCGGTGACCGTCATCCCCGAGAACGAGCTGGAGTTCCGCTTCTTCCGCGCCGGCGGCCCGGGCGGCCAGAACGTCAACAAGGTCTCGACCGCGGTGCAGATGCGGTTCGACGCCCGCAACTCCCCCTCCCTGACCGAGCCGGTGCGGGCGCGGCTGATGAAGCTGGCCGGCAGCCGGCTGACGCTGGACGGGGTGATCCTGATCACCGCCGTCCGCTACCGCACCCAGGAGCGCAACCGCGCCGACGCCATCGAGCGGCTGCAGGGACTTGTCGACAAGGCCTCGGTCGCCCCGGTCTATCGCGTGCCGACCAGACCCACCCGCGCCTCGAAGGAAAGACGGCTGGAAGGCAAGGCCAAACGATCGACGATCAAGAGCGGTCGTGGGCGTCCCAGCGGCGACGACTGACGGACTATTCCGCCGGACGGAACAGCAGGGCGGCGACCTTGTCGGCCTCGTTGAAGCCGATCACCCATTGGGTCGCGGCATTGGCGAAGGTCACGGCGAACAGGTCCGCGCCATTCTGATTGCCGACGAAATCGACGGCCTGCACCGGGCCGAAGCCGGCGATCAGGGGCTGGATGGTGGTTTCCTGTTCACGCACCCGGGCGGCCAGGTCGTCGCTCATCAGCGAATAGTCGATCGTCCCCGCCTGGGCGCCGGCGATGATATCGCGCAGCACCTCTTCAGCCCGGGGATTGGCGGGCGCCGGAGCGGCCGGAATGGCCGGAGCGGCGGCGCGGGGCGGCTGGGCGGCTGCGTCGAAACTGTTGGGCAGGGAGCCGGCGGCGACCTGGGCCTGGGCTGTGGCGGGAAGGAGCAGGAGGGCGGCGGCGATCAAAAGCGGCTTCATGGGAGTCGTCTCCGGTACTGAGGTCAGACGATGCCGGGCCAAAGCGACAGAACAAGGGCGGCGGCGGCGGCCGTCATGGCGAGCGTGACACAGATGATCATCCAGGCGGGCGTATGAAGCTCGCGGATGACCACCGTCTGCGGCTGCGGCGGATTCTGCGCCAGTCGGGCCAGCGCCTTCAGCGTGGCGCGGACTTCCTCGATGGCGTCGCGCACCTGGGCCTGGGGCCCGAGCTCACGGCGGATCCAGCGCTCGACCACCGGACTGGCCGCGGCCCACAGGTCGTGGTCGGGATTCAGCCGCCGCGCCACGCCCTCGACCGACACCATGGTCTTCTGCAGCAGGATCAGTTCGGGCCGCAGATGCATGTCGAACAGGTCGGTGATCTCGAACAGCTGGCCCAGAAGCCGGCCCATCGACACCTGCGACGCCGCCTTGCCGATGACCGGCTCCCCGACCGCGCGCAGGGCCTGGGCGAAGGCCTCGACCGAATGTTCCGGCGGCACATAGCCGGCCTCGAAATGCACCCGGCTGATGCGGTCATAATCCCGGCTGAGGAAGCCCCACAGGATCTCGGCCAGATAGCGCCGCTCGGACGGCCCCAGTCGTCCCACGATGCCGAAATCGATCGCCGTCAGCTCCGCCGGCGCGTGGCAGAACAGGTTTCCCTCGTGCAGGTCGGCGTGGAAGGTCCCGTGGTCCAGCGCCTGGGTCAGGAAGGCGCGCACGACGTTGTCGGCCAGGGCGTTCTTGTCCAGCCCCGGCTGATCGGCGGCGGCCGGATCGGTCATGGCCATCCCCGGCGCCCATTCCAGCGTCAGCACCCGTTTCCCGACCCCGTCCCAGATCACCGCCGGCGCCGTCATATGGCCGCCGACGCCGACGTCCTTGTCCATGATGTCCTTGAGCTCGGAGGCGGCGGCCGCCTCCAGCCGCATGTCCAGCTCCAGGCGCAAGGTCCGGGCGATGGTCTCGACGAAGGCCGAGGGCTCCAGCCGCCGCGCCAGGGGCACGAAACGCACGGCGATCCGCGCCGCCAGACGCATCGAATCCAGCCCCTGCGCCACCCGCCGCTCCACGCCCGGACGCAGCACCTTGACCGCCACCTTGCGCCCGTCGGCCAGCCAGGCCGGATGCGCCTGCGCCAGCGACGCGGCGGCCACCGGCGGACCGAAATCGGTGAACAGGCTCTCGACCGGCCGGCCCAGCGACCGTTCGACCTCGCGCCGCGCCTGATCGACCGGGAAGGGTTCCAGCGCGTCCTTCAGCCGGCCCAGATCGCGCGCGAACTCAATCCCGAAGATGTCGGCCCGGGTGGCCAGAACCTGACCCAGTTTGATCGCGACCGGCCCCAGATGTTCGAACGCCTTGCCCAGCCGCTGGCCGGGCCGGCCCTCGCGGCCCTCCTTGCCCGCGAAGGCGTGCAGCAGATGCGCCAACCAGCGGATCCACACCGGAAGCAACGGCGTGATCTCGCGCGGCGCCAGGGCGTCGTGGCGCACCAGCACCCAGCCCCAGCCGAGCAGCCGCAGGGTCGCCTCGACCGGATGGCGCACCGGCTCGGTCAGCGGCGGCGGCGGCGCCGTCTTGTAGTCGGCGGGACTGGTCAGATCGCCCACCCGTGATGGATGGCGGCCACGCCGCCCGACAGATTGGTCACCGTCACGCGACTGAAGCCCGCGTCCTCGATCATCCGCTTGAAGGTCGGCTGGTCGGGGAAGCGACGGATGCTCTCGACCAGATACTGATAGCTGTCACGGTCGCCCGCGACCCAGCCGCCGATGCGCGGAATGGCGTGGAAGGACCAGGCGTCATAGGCCTTGCGGATCGCAGAGGCGGTGGGCCGCGAGAACTCCAGACACAGGAACCGGCCGCCGGGCTTCAGCACCCGCCGCGCCTCGCGCAGGGCCTGCGGAATGTCGGCGACATTGCGGATGCCGAAACTGATCGAATAGGCGTCGACCGAGGCGTCCGGCAGCGGCAGGGCCATGGCGTCCCCGACCGACCACTGCATCTCCGGCTCGCCGCCCTTGTGGACGCCGGCCATGATCATCTCGGCGTTGTAATCCAGCACGATGACCGAGGCGTCCTCTCCGCCGCGCCGCTCCTGCGCCGCCCGGGCCATCTTCGCATAGCGCCGCGCCATGTCGCCGGTGCCGCCGGCGACGTCGAGAATGGTCTCGCCGGGCCGCGGATTCAGCTTCGCCGCCGCCGCGTCCTTCCAGAGCCGGTGCACGCCCCCGCTCATCAGGTCGTTCATCAGGTCGTAGCTGGAGGCCACGCTGTCGAACACGCCGCGGACCAGCTGCACCTTCTCCTTCGCGTCCACGTCGCGAAAGCCGAAGGAGGAGGTCTTGCCGGAAGAAGCGGACGCGTCGGTCATGGGCGCGGTCTAGCGCGTCGCCGCCCCGCCGTCACCGGGCCGCGTGGTCGCGGCGTCAGAGCGGCCGTCAGTGGGCGCCGGCCAGGGGGCGCGGCACGCCGAGATCCTTCATCAGGCCCCGCATCGCGCCGTAGCATCCGCAGGCGGCCGCCTCCAGCGCCTTGCGATCCGAAACCTCCACCCAGCCCCGGCCGCGCTGGATCAGCCCCTTGTCCTCCAGCACGGTCCCGACCTCGGACACGGTGGCGCGGCGCACGCCCAGCATGCCGGCGATATCGGCCTGGGTCAGGGCGAAGCGATCCTCGTCCGCCCGGTCGTGAATGGTCAGCAGCCAGCGCGCCAGCCGCTCGTCCAGCCGATGCTGGGCGTTGCAGGCGGCGGTCTGCTGCACCTGGGCGAACAGGCTTTCGGTGAATTTGGCCAGGGCCGTGCGCATCGCCTCGCTCTCGTGCAGGGCGTCGGCGAAGACGTCCGAGGGACAGCAGGCCGATACGCCGTCGACCTGGGCGATGGCCCGACTGGCGGCGCGGGCGTTCAGCGGGCCGCAGGTCACCCCGACCAGGCCTTCGCGCCCGATGGCGGCGGTCTCGATCATCCGGTCGTCATCGAGAAGGGTCATCAACGAGACCACCCCGCTCATCGGGAACCAGACCTCCTCGACCGCCTCGCCGGCGTCGTACAGCATCTGGCCCTGCTCGAAGGGCCGCTCGTGCAGATGTGGTTCGATCCGTCGCCGGTCGGCGCGGTCCAGGGCGGCGATCCACATATTGTCCAAGTCGGACTCCCGTCATGAAAGGTGACGCTCGGTAACGCCAAAGCTTCACGGCGCGTTCCGTAGCGCTTGTGGACCCCCGGCGGGCGCGATACGGCGAAGAGCACAGGAGGACGCCATGGCCGACCGGATTGACGTTGCGGAAGCTCTGAAGGGCCTGCCCTTGTGGCGCGCGCACGAGGGCGACCGCCCCGCGATCGTGCGCGGCCTGACCTTCGCCGACTTCAACGCCGCCTTCGGTTTCATGACCCGCGTCGCCCTGCTGGCGGACAAGGTCGACCACCATCCGGAATGGTCGAACGTCTACAATCGTGTCGAGGTCCTGCTGACCACGCACGACGCCGACGGCGTCACGCAGAGGGACATCGACATGGCGCGATTCATCGACGAGGCGGCCGGCGCGATGGGAGCGAAGTGATGACAGGACGGGTCGCGGGCAAACAGGCCCTGATCACCGGCGCGGCCGGCGGACTGGGCGAGGCCATGGCCTGGATGCTGGCCCGGGAGGGCGCGAAGGTCGCGGTCACCGACGTCAATCTGGCGGGGGTTCAGGCGCTCGCCGCCGCCATCAACGCCGAAATCCCCGGCTCGACCTTCGCCTTCCAGCATGACGTCGCGAAAGAGGATCAGTGGGCCTCGGTCATCGACGGAGCCGTCAAGGCGATGGGCGGCCTGTCCATCCTGGTCAACAACGCCGGCGTCGGCGACGTCCTGGCCTTCGTCGAACAGGATACGGTCGCCTGCTGGCAGCGTCAGTTCGAGATCAACCTGCTGTCGATCATGCTGGGCTGCAAACACGCCATGCCCCACCTGCGCGCCTCCGCGCCGGCCTCGATCATCAACATCTCCTCGATCGCCGGCCTCGCCGCCGCCCCGGGCATGGGCGCCTACAACGCCACCAAGGCGGGTGTGTGGATGTACACCAAGACCGTCGCGCTCGAGGCCGCCAAGATGGACTGGAACGTGCGCTGCAACTCGGTCCATCCGGTCTTCATCAAGACCCCGATCCTCGACCCCTTCATCGCCATGGCCGGCGGCGACGAGGCCAAGGCCCACGAACGCCTCAGCCGCGGCATTCCGCTCAAGCGGATCGGCGAGCCGAACGACGTGGCGTTCTGCGTCCTCTATCTCGCCGCCGACGAGTCGAAATTCGTCACCGGCGCCGAGTTCAAGATCGACGGCGGCATGCTGGCGCAGTGACGGGGTGATTGGTGATTGGTGGTTGGAGGTTGCACCGGTGATGGATCAGGGAGGCGCGCCTCTCCACCCCGCAATCACCAATCACCAACCACCAACCACTAATCACTCCACCAGATCCACCGGCAGTATCTGGCTCGACAGCAGCGTCTCCATCGCCGCCCACCGGTCCGGCCCCTGGCGCTCGACCCAGGCCTGGACCACGTCGCGGCCGAGGCCGTAGTTGATGATGTAGCTGCGGTAGGTGTCGATGAAGCGCAGCCGCTGGGTCGCCCGGGCCTCGGTGGCCAGGGTGTATTTCATCAGCTGGCGGATGGCCTCGTCCCGCTCGATCCGCCCGGCCAGCCAGCCGTCGGCGATGGTGTATTCGGCCCGCGCCAGCCGCCGCGTCAGGGCCGCCAGCTGCGCCTTCTTGTCCGCCGTCGCCGGATCGAGCCCCGCCAGCGGGAACAGCACATCGCGCTCATAGGCCGCCGCCTCGTCGCCCGGAAAGGCCAGGTCGATGCCGTAGTTGGCGCTGCCCTCGGCGACGAAGGACATGGGCGAGAACAGCGGATAGACGCTCATCTCCATCCACCGGCGCTCGCGCACGAAGGTCTGTTCCAGCAGGGCGTTGTAGACGTGGTGCCCCGGATAGGCCTCGTGGCAGCCCAGATCGACGGCCCGCTCGGTATAGATCGGCAGGTCGGCGTTGATCTCGATCCGGCTGGCCGCGTCGCCGAGATAATAGTTGTACCCGGACCACGGCTTGTCCCCGACGAAGCTGAGGGTGAACCGCTCATGGGCCGGCAGGGTGATGTGGCGCACCGTCCGCGCCCGGCATTCGGCGATGGCGGCGTCCATGACGGCCTGCAGCCGGTCTCTCGGGATCACATAGTGCGATTTGAACGCCGTGACCCGGTCGGTCAGCGACCCCTCGCCCGGCAACAGGGCGTCGATCTCGGCCAGGATGGGATCATAGCTTTCCAGCGGCCGCAGCTCGGGCCGGATGCCGAACAGGGCCTCGGCCTCATCGGCGAAGCTCATCTTCTCGCCCGACAGCATTCTTAAGCGAGCCGAGGCCGCCGAGACATGGGCGACCAGATATTTGCGCCGCTGGATTTCCTCGGGCGTCATCGCCGACGGACCATTGCGGTCGAGGTCGGCCAGCCGGCTGGACAGATAGGCCGCCCGCCGGGTCAGCTGGGCCGCCGTCTCGGTCTCCGCCTTCGCCGCCGTCTGCCATTCGGCCGGCCCGTAATAGGCGTCCACATAGCCGGGCTCGAGCTCCCCGATGTCGAGGATCAGCATGACATAGGACTCGGCGATGGCGTCCAGGCTGTCCGGGGCGACCCCCGGATGGCCGGTGGTCACATCGTCCGGCGCCGTGGCGCAGGCCCCCAGCAGCATCAGCAGTCCGAAAAGAAACGCGCGCATCGGGATCTCCATCGTCGAAGCGGGCGCAGGCTAGGCCGCGCATCGCTTCACGCCAAGCCGGGCGCATTCGGGATTGAGGGCGGGCCACTCCTGCTGTAAGGCCCTTCGTCCGGCGTTTCGCCGCCAGACGCACCCGTAGCTCAGCTGGATAGAGTACTGCCCTCCGAAGGCAGGGGTCACAGGTTCGAATCCTGTCGGGTGCGCCATTTTCCTTCCCCAAGCCGGAGCCGCGCGTGACCGACGCCCTTCCGACCCTGCCGCAGGGCCAGCCCCAGGGCCAACCCATGGGCCAGCCCGTCGGGCGCGTCATCGCCATGCCGGCCGACACCAATCCCGAGGGCGACATCTTCGGCGGCTGGCTGCTGGCGCACATGGACCTGGCCGGCGCCACCCCGGCCTTCGAACTGGCCCAGGGACGGTGCGTGACCATCGCCCTGGACGGCATGGTCTTCCATCGGCCCGTCTCGGTCGGCGACGAGGTCTCGATCTACGCCCGGGTGCTCAAGACCGGTCGATCCTCGATCCGGGTTCATGTCGAGGCCTGGAAACGCCCCCGCAACCACGCCCAGGCGGCTTCCGAGCGGGTCACCGAGGGCGTCTTCACCTATGTGGCCATCGACGGCGACCGCAAGCCGAGACCGCTGCCGGACGCCGCCGGATAACCCACCGCGACAGTGGGAAATCTTGACGTTTGGCCTCCGCGCCCCTACCTCGCGGGCATGGCCGTCCGTCGCATCCTCACCATCGACAACGCCGCCGACCTGGCGGTGCTGAAGCAGATCTCCACCCCCGTCGAAGGGCCGGTGACCGATGAGCTGCGCCGTCTGATGGATGACATGCTCGAGACCATGTACGCCGCGCCCGGCATCGGCCTGGCCGCCGTCCAGATCGGCGACACGCGCCGCGTCATCGTCATGGACCTGAACGATCGCGACGGCGTCGCCGACGATCAGGACCCCGCCGAACTGTCGGACGAGGAGCGGGCGAAATGGGAGCTCGCGCGCCGCAACCCGCGCTATTACGTCAATCCCGAGATCGTCTGGGCCTCCGAAGAACTGTTCACCTACGAAGAAGGCTGCCTGTCGGTGCCGGAGTATTTCGACAGCGTCGAACGCCCCGCCCGGGTTCGTCTCCGCTACATGAACTATGCCGGTGAGACGGTCGAGGAAGAGGCGGAGGGCCTCTACGCCGTCTGCATCCAGCACGAGATGGACCACCTCGAAGGGGTCCTGTTCATCGACCACCTGTCCCGGCTGAAGCGCGAGCGCGCCGTGGCCCGGGTCAAGAAGAACGCAAGGCTGGCCGCCTGATGGCCCGGTTGAAGCGTGGCCGCGACCGGATCATCGACCCCCAGGGTCGCCGCCGCCTGACGCGCAATGAAAAGGTCGGCATCGGCAGCGTGGCCGTGCTGCTGGGCGTGGCGGCGGTCGGCGTGATCGCCGGCGTCCTGCTCGACCGGATGCTGGATTTCGACGACGCCCTGGACGCCGGCGGCGAATGGGACGAGGGCGGCGGCGTTCACACGCGCTGGCAGTAACCGCCGCCAGCCTCTAAAGCGTCCCCATGCGCCTCGCCTTCATGGGTACCCCCGAATTCGCCGTGCCGTCGCTGGCCGAGCTCATCGCCTCGGGGCATGAGATCGTGGCCGTCTACTCCCAACCGCCGAAGCCGCGCGGCCGCGGCCAGAAGCTGACGCCGTCGCCGGTCCAGGCCTTCGCCGAGACCATGGGCCTGCCGGTCTTCACCCCCGCCTCGATGAAGTCCCCGGAAGCGATCGAGACTTTCCGCGGCCTCGAGGTCGACGCCGCCTGCGTCGTCGCCTACGGCCAGATTCTCAAGGCCGAGGTGCTCGAGGCGCCCCGGCTTGGCTGTTTCAACCTGCACGGCTCCCTGCTGCCGCGCTGGCGCGGCGCCGCACCGATCCAGCGGGCCATCATGGCCGGCGACCGCCAGACCGGCGTCCAGATCATGCGCATGTCCGAGGGGCTGGACGAGGGGCCGATCCTGCTGTCCGAAATCCTCGACATCCGCCCGGACGACACCGCCGCCTCGCTCGGTGAGCGCATGTCCCACACCGGCGCCAGCCTGTGGCCACGGGCGCTCGCGGCGATCGAACGTGGCGCCGTCGAGGGCACGCCACAGTCGGGTGAACCCACCTATGCGAAAAAGATCACTCCGGCCGAGGCCCGGATCGACTGGTCCCGCCCCGCCGCCGGCGTGGACGCCCACATTCGCGGCCTGTCGCCCTTCCCCGGCGCCTGGTTCGAGGTTCCCGGCGACGACGGCCCGGTGCGGATCAAGGTCCTGATGTCGCGGGTCGCGCCGGACGGCGCAGGTACAGCCGGCCTGGTTCTGGACGGCGGGCTGCGCATCGCCTGCGGCGAAGGCGCGGTCGAACTGCTACGGGTCCAGCGCGCGGGCAAGGCGGCCCAGTCCGCCGATGAGATGCTGCGCGGCTTCCCGCTGCCGCCCGGAACGGTGCTCTCTCCCTCAAGCAGCGAGCCCCCGCGGGGCGAGCGATAGGGACACATACATGCCGCGCTATCGGCTGACCCTCGAATACGACGGCTCGGGCTACAACGGCTTCCAGGCCCAGACCGACCAGCCGACGGTGCAGGGCGCGGTCGAGACGGCGATTACCGCCTTCTGCGGCGAGACCGTGCGCCTCGCCGCCGCCGGCCGCACCGACACCGGGGTCCACGCCACCGGCCAGGTGATCAGCCTCGATCTCGAAAAGGACTGGCCCGCGCGGACGGTGATGAACGCCCTCAACGCCCATCTGGTCGGCGAGGCGATTTCGGTGCTGGACTGCATGGAGGTGGACAGCGACTGGCACGCCCGGTTCTCGGCGACGGGCCGCCGTTACCTCTACCGCATCCTCAACCGCCCCGGGCCGCCCGCGCTCGACCGGGGCCGGGTCTGGCACATGCGCAAGCCGATGGACGCGGACGCCATGCAGGCGGCGGCGCAAGCCCTCGTCGGCCTGCACGACTTCACCACCTTCCGCGATGTGAACTGCCAGTCGAAATCGCCCGAAAAAACGCTCGATCTGGCGTCCGTCCGGCGCGTCGGCGAAGAGGTGCATCTGGTCTTCGAGGCGCGCAGTTTCCTGCATCGTCAGGTCCGGTCGATGACCGGCACCCTGGCCGAGGTCGGACTGGGACGCTGGGCGATCGAGGACGTCGCGGCGGCGCTGGGCGCGCGCGACCGCGCCGCCTGCGGCCCCGTGGCGCCGTCCACAGGGCTCTATCTGACGGGCGTTAGCTACGAGAATCCATAAACAAATCCGCTCATCCCCGCGAAAGCGGGGACCCAGTTCTGTCCAGCTTGACGCAGGCGTTTCAGGACAATGGACCTTGGCGGTCCTGATGCCGACGTCACCCAAAGTACTGGGTCCCCGCTTTCGCGGGGATGAGCGGTGATGTTTGGTCGACCTAATTCTTGATGTCTTCGGCCGCCCCGGAGACCGCGCGGCCGGCGGCCGAGACGTCACGTCCGACACCCGAGACGGTATTGCAGGCCGAAACCGCCAGGGCGGCGGCGACGAGGGTGAGGGCGACGATCTTCTTCACGGGAAATTCCTTTGGGCCATGAACCTTGACCATAAACGCAAGCGTGGCCGTGGGGTTGCATGGCCAAGCCGGGGTCTGATCTGCTAACCGCTCCGGCATGAGCCAGCCCGCGAACACCGCCGCCCGCCGCATCGTCGACACCCTCGTCATGAACGGCATCGACCGCGTCTTCTGCGTTCCGGGCGAAAGCTATCTGGCCGTCCTCGACGCCTTGGCCGACGTCCGCGACCGCATCCAGGTCATCGCCTGCCGTCACGAGGCCGGCGCCGCCAACATGGCCGAGGCCTACGGCAAGCTGACCGGCAGGCCCGGCGTCTGCATGGTCACCCGCGGCCCGGGCGCGACCCACGCCTCGATCGGGGTGCACACCGCGCATCAGGACTCCACCCCGATGATCCTGTTCGTCGGCCAGATCGCCCTGACCGACCGCGGCCGCGGCGCCTTCCAGGAAGTCGACTATCGCGAGGTCTTCGGCGGCCTGGCCAAATGGGCCACGGAGATCGAGAGCCCGGAACGCACCGTCGAGGTGGTCGAGCGCGCCTTCGCCACTGCTCTTCAGGGCCGGATGGGCCCGGTCGTCATCGCCCTGCCCGAGGACATCCTCCACGCCGACGGCGGCCCCGCCCCGATCCGCCCGGTGACGCCCGCTAAGGCCGCGCTGGACCCGGCCTTCGTCGAACAGGTCCGCGCGCGTCTGGCCACGGCCGAACGGCCCCTGCTGGTCCTCGGCGGCTCCGGCTGGACCGAGGGCGCCGCCGCCGCCATCGGCGACTGGGCCGAGCGGATCGGCCTGCCGGTCAGCCTGTCGTTCCGGCGCAAGGACATCCTGTCCAACGACCGCCCCAACTACGCCGGCGACCTCGGCCTCGGCTGCAACCCGAAACTGACGGCCCGGGCCAAGGCGGCCGACCTCATCCTCGCCATCGGCGCCCGCCTCGGCGAGAATCCGACCCAAGGCTATACCTTGTTCGATCGCGCCCATACGGCGAAGACCCTGGTCCACATCCATCCCGGCGCCGAGGAGCTGGGCCGCGTCTGGACCCCGCTGATGAGCGCCACGGCGGACAACTCGCTGGCCGCCCACGCCCTGTCAGCCATCGATCCCGGCCGGACCTGGCATGACGAGGCCGCCGCCGCCCACGCCGACTACCAGGCCTTCTCGACCCCCGTGCCGGTCACCGGGGCGGTGAACATGAGCGAGTGCATGGCCCATCTCGGCGAGGCCCTGCCGCCGACGGCCATCGTCACCAACGGCGCGGGCAATTTCGCCGCCTGGCTGCACCGCTTCTATCGCCACCGCGCCTGTCGCACCCAGCTGGCCCCGACCTCGGGCGCCATGGGCTACGGCTATCCCGCCGCCCTCGCCGCCAAGTCCGTGCACCCCGACCGCGAGGTCATCTGCATCGCCGGCGACGGCGACTACCTCATGACCGGCCAGGAGATCGCCACGGCGGTCCAGTACGGCATCAACGCCGTGGTCGTGGTCGTCGACAACGGGACCTACGGCACCATCCGCATGCATCAGGAGATGCACTATCCGGGCGGACAGCGGACCATCGCCACCGACCTGAAGAACCCCGATTTCGTCAAATACGCCGAGGCCTTCGGCGCCTTCGGCATCCGCTGCGAGACCACCGCCGACTTCCCCGCCGCCCTCGCCGCCGCCCGCGCAGCCGGCCGCCCCGCCCTCGTCCACCTGATCACCTCGGCCGAGGACATCGCCCCCAACCGCACCATCACCGGCCTGCGCGCGAAGTAAGGGCCGGTGACGGCGGGGCCGCGTCCCCCTATGTTCCGCCCATGACCGACGCGCCCGCCGAATCTTCCGACCGCCCCCTCACCCAGGACGGCCCCGCCGTGCGGCTGTGGATGATCGACGCCTCGGCCTACATCTTCCGCGCCTATCACGCCCTGCCGCCCCTGACCCGCAAGTCCGACGGCCTGCCCGTCGGCGCCGTCCAGGGCTACTGCAACATGCTGTGGAAGCTGATCCGCGACATGAAGGGCGACGACGGCCCGACCCATCTGGTCGCCGTCTTCGATCACTCCGAGAAGACCTTCCGCAGCGAGATGTACGACCAGTACAAGGCCAACCGCAGCGCCCCGCCCGAAGACCTGATCCCGCAGTTCCCGCTGGTCCGCGAGGCCACCGCCGCCTTCGGCGTCCACTGTATCGAACTGCCCGGCTGGGAGGCCGACGACCTGATCGCCACCTACGCCTGCCGCGCCCGCGACGCCGGCGGCGAGGCGGTCATCGTCTCCTCCGACAAGGACCTGATGCAGTTGATCGGCCCCTCGGTCGTCATGTGGGACCCGATGAAGGAGCGCCGCCTCGCCGAAGAGGCGGTATTTGAGAAGTTCGGGGTTGCGCCCGACAAGGTGGTCGAGGTCCAGGCCCTGATCGGCGACAGCGTCGACAATGTCCCCGGCGCCCCCGGCATCGGCCCCAAGACCGCGGCCCAGCTGATCGGCGAATACGGCGACCTCGACACGCTTCTGGCCCGCGCCCATGAGATCAAACAGCCAAAGCGGCGCGAGACCCTGATCGAATTCGCCGACCAGATCCGCCTGTCGCGCGAGCTGTGCCGTCTCGACTGCGAGGCCCCGGCCCCCGAACCGATCGACGACTTCGCCATCCGCCACCCCGACCCCGAGGCCCTCGCCGCCTTCCTCGACAGGATGGAGTTCCGCGGCCTTCGCGCCCGCGTCGGCGACGGCAAGGCCCCCGCGACCAACGGCACCGCCTTCGTCGCCCGGCCGAAGGTCCCGTCAGCCCCCGTCGCCACGCCCCGCTACGGCCAGGTCGCCGCCGGCCCGGCCGAGGCGCAAGGCTTCGATGTCGATGCCTACACCTGCGTCCAGACCCTCGAAGACCTCGACGCCTGGATCGCCCGCGCGATCGAGGCCGGCGTCGTCGGCTTCGACACCGAGACCGACGCCCTGTCCGCCACCCACGCCGGCCTGTGCGGCGTCTCCCTCGCCATCGGCCCCAATGACGCCTGCTACATCCCCCTGACGCATGAGCACCCGCCCGCGGCCAACGCCGGCGGCCTCGACTTCGGCGGCGAGACCGAGCAGCGCGAAGCCCTCACCCAGATCGACAAGCCCACGGCCCTCGCCCGGCTCAAGACGCTGCTCGAGAACCCCGCCGTCCTCAAGGTCACCCAGAACGGCAAATACGACCTCGCCGTCATGGCCCGGCGCGGCATCCGCGTCGGCCCGATCGACGACACCATGCTGATCTCCTACGTGCTTGAGGGCGGGCTGCACGGCCACGGCATGGACGAGCTGGCCCGGCTCCACCTCGGCCACGACCCGATCGCCTTCAAGACCGTCGCCGGCGTCGGCAAGGCCCAGAAGAGCTTCAAACACGTCGAGCTGAAACCGGCCACCTGCTACGCCGCCGAGGACGCCGACGTCACCCTGCGCCTCTGGCATATCCTCAAGCCGCGCCTGGCCGAACAGCACCTGACCACCGTCTATGAGACGCTGGAGCGCGGCATGCCCGCGGTCCTGGCCGACATGGAGCGGGCCGGCGTCCGCGTCGATCCCGACCGCCTCAAACGCCTGTCCTCCGAGTTCGGCCTGCGCATGGCCGAGCTGGAGCAGCAGGCGCACGAGCTCGCCGGCCGCCCGTTCAACGTCGGCTCCCCGCGCCAGATCGGCGACATCCTGTTCGGCGAGATGGCCCTGACCGGCGGCAAGAAGACCGCCAGCGGCCAGTGGGAGACCGGCGCCGCCACGCTCGAGGCCCTGGCCCTTGCGCACGACCTGCCGCGCGTCCTGCTGGACTGGCGCCAGCTGGCCAAGCTCAAGGGCACCTATACCGACGCCCTGATCGAGGCCGCCGACAAGACCACCGACCGCGTCCACACCAGCTACCAGCTGGCCGCCGCCACCACCGGCCGCCTCGCCTCGTCCGACCCCAACCTGCAGAACATCCCGATCCGCACCGAGACCGGCCGCCAGATCCGTCAGGCCTTCATCGCCGCCCCCGGCCATGTGCTGATCAGCGCCGACTACAGCCAGATCGAGCTGCGCCTGCTGGCCCATATCGGCGACATCCCCGAGCTCAAGCGCGCCTTCGCCGCCGGCATCGATATCCACACCGCCACGGCCAGCGAGATGTTCGGCGTCCCCGTCGACCAGATGGACCCCGAGACCCGCCGCCGCGCCAAGGCGATCAATTTCGGCATCGTCTACGGCATCAGCGCCTTCGGCCTGGCCGCCCAGCTGAACATCGACCAGGGCGAGGCCGGCGCCTACATCAAGACCTATTTCGAGCGCTTCCCCGGCATCCGCGCCTATATGGACGCCACGAAAGCCCAGGTGCGCGAGACCGGCATGGTCTCGACCGTCTTCGGCCGCCGCATCCACATCCCCGCCATCCATTCCAAGTCGGGGGCCGAGCGCCAGTTCGGCGAACGCGCCGCCATCAACGCCCCCATCCAGGGCGCCGCCGCCGACATCATCCGCCGCGCCATGATGCGGATGCCGGGGGCTCTGGTTGAGGCCGGCCTGTCAACGAAGATGCTGCTCCAGGTCCACGACGAACTGGTCTTCGAGGCCCCGGAGGCGGAGGCCGAGCGCGCCATCGCCGTGATCAAGCGGACGATGGAGGGGGCGGCGGAACCGGCCGTGGCCCTGACGGTGCCGCTGGTGGTGGATGCGAGAGCCGCCGCCAACTGGGATGAGGCGCACTAGGGGCCCACCAAGCGACACCGCCAAAGACGTGGAGGCCTCACATTTCCGGTACATTTTGGAAATGTTGACAACAAGCGCCTCACATGTAACGCTGAAATCTCAGGAGATCAGCGAATGCGCAACAAACGAGAAAAGTTTGTAGAACTTGCGGAAGCGAGAGTAAGTCGCACGCTCAAAGATCTGCAACTGGTCGGAAATCTATCGAACCGCTCGGCCTACGAGTTCACTGACGCCGACGTGAAGAAGATTTTTGCCGCGCTCCAGAAAGGGCTGGAGTCCGCCAGAGCGCGCTTCTCCAAAGAAGGGGACGGGGTAGGGGGAGATTTTCGGCTGTGACACAGGTTCGCGCATGGCAGTGGCCTGATACCGGCCCGACGCCTGTAAACTATGGCCTTGATACCGAGATTTTTGACTCGGAGAAATTTCCTCACGTTCAGACTTTTGTGCGTGAAGCGATTCAAAACAGCCTGGACGCTCGGAGCGACCGTTCAAAGGCGGTTCGGGTAAGATTCGCCTTCCACAAGGGCCCGATCGGCCCAAGACGGAAGTTCTTATCAGACCTGACTGAGAAAAAGGCCGCCTCCGGGCTGGCGTGGCCCGACGAGTGGTCTGACGAGAAGATTTCTTGGCTCGTTGTGGAGGATAGCAACTCCACCGGGCTCAACGGGGCGCTCTCCCAGCGGACAAGTGACTTCTGGAATTACTGGCTGAATTTTGGAATCTCGAACAAGGACGGTGCGGGACGGGGCGGGCGGGGGATTGGGCGCGTCACCTTTTTGATTGCGTCTGGAATCAGCACGGTTATCGGCGTCACGCGGCGAGCCTCAGATGGGTCTGTCGTTGCCTGCGGAATGAGTCTTCTCAAGCCGGTTATGGTCGGTGAAGAGTTCAAGAGTAGCTACGCTTACTTGGCCAAAGGGCCCAGCAAGAGCGTCTACGAGCTCTACGACGACACTCAGTTTGTGGAGGGCCTTATCTCGGCTTTTGAGATTAGCGACTATGCGGCATCGGCGGCGACGGGTCTGTCGCTCATCATCCCTTACCCACACCACAAACTTCAAAGAGACGCCGTCATCGCTTCGGCGATCGAACATTTTGCTCCTGCGATTATCTCCGACGCCCTTGTCGTCGAAGTCGATGACAAGATCGTAGACGCCGAAACCATCGACGATGAGGCGATCAGGGTCGCATGCGAGTTTCCTGCCGGACCGCTCCAGGACGACCCAATTCGATTCCTGAATTTAGTTCGGATGTCAGGTGGCGCTCCGACCTTTTCTATCACGCTATCGAAGGCGAATGCCTCGCTCGCTGACGCCCTAAGCCCGGAAGAATTGGAAGAGCTCCAATCGCGGTTTGCCGCGGATGACCAACTGACTATTGCGGTCGACGTCCCTGTCGTTCGGCATGGCAAGACTTCACGGTCTCGTCTGTGCGCCGCCCTTGGCCGAGCGCCAGCTGGACAACGCCCCATCGATCTCTTTTTCCGTGAAGGCATGTGCCTGCCAGAGGTCACCGCCCGAAGTCCTGCGGATGTTGATCTTGTGCTCATGTCTAGCGAAGGAGAGCTCGCAACCTATTTGAATTTCTGTGAAGGAAAAGCCCACCTAGGCTTGATCGAGAACAAGGACGTTTCGGCCAAGCTTCGAGACAATGGGTTTACTGACGGCTATGCTCACAAGAGGCTCGTGCGAAGCCTTCCGAATGACCTCCGGCGAGTAGTCTTGCCGGACGCTTCCAAACCAGATGCTTCGATCTTCAGCGGCTTCTTTTCCGTCCCGAAACAGGATCCGGGAAAGACCAAAAATAGCACTGGTTCAGGGGAGAGGGATAAGCCCTCCCCGGTGCCCCCTCCGGGTCCAATCCCGCCGGCGCAGCCTCAAATATTTGCAATCCAGGAATTGTCGGACGGCTTTCGTCTTCGGGCAAGCGAACACTACACGGGCTGGCCAGTTAGCCTTCGGTTGGAGGTCGCGTACGCTGACGGTTCCCGTCGACCCAAGTGGAGCAAGTATGATTTCGAGTTCCGCCAACTGCGGGTACAACACATGGGGTCTGAGCCCGAGTTCAAGAAGAATGTCGTCATGTGTCGCGACTGCGGGCCTGATTTTGAAATAGAAATACGGGGGTTCGATTCGAGGCGGGAACTGGTCACCAATGTGAGGCCATTCCGTCATGCGTAGGAGCATCCGACTAACTGGTCGCAAGCAGCTTGCGCAGTCTTCCTTTAAGCTTGCGCTGATGGAAGTCGGCGAGAAGCGCCTTGCAGCCTTCTCGATCCTTAAGCCCAACGAACTTAGCGGATTTCCGCCGGATTCCGAGGTCCGGGTGAAGTTGGTTGAAAACAAGCTCGTTGAAATCCTCCACTTCGGATCGATCGCGAAGCCGATAGTCACAGTGGAGCTGTCAGACGAGAGCTTTCGGGCTCCTTCTTGCCAAGTCCGGATTGTCAGCCGCCAAGTTGATAAGGTGGGCATGCTGCTCGGCAGCACCAACCCTTGGACGCTGAAGTCCGGCGGCGATCCCGACGGTATTCTGCTGTTCCAAGCGGCGGACATTAAGCCGCGGCTTTGGCGCCTCGATATTCGCGACAATGGACAGGAACACCCAATACTTTACGTCGACGAACGCATTCCGGACGCCAGTCTCTGGGCCAAATCTGATCCGATCTTCGCCGCGTGCGTCCTGCCTTACGTGGTGGCTGAGATCATGCAGAAAGTGCTCGCGCTCAATACTGCGCCAGATGACGGCTGGGAGGCAGATTGGCTCGCTTGGGCGGCCGCACTGATGCCTGGGAGCAAGGTCCCGTTTGATGCCAACGAATCAGACAAGGACATTTGGATCGAAGAACTGATCTCGACCTTTGCTCTACGCCACGACTTGGCGGGCCATGCGCTTGCCAAAATTGGACAGCCCTCATGACCACTACTTACCCAAGCCTCTACCGCTTCACCGAAGAAGGCATTCGCCTTTTTGAACGGGTGATGACCGGCCAGATTTCTGAGACTGCAGTCGAGCTCCATAATCCGCTCTATGTTCAAGCGCTAGAAGAAACCAAGCCTCTGGAAATTCGGAGTTTCTCGACCGCCAAGGATATGGCTAGCGTCGTCTGCATGAGCTTCGGTAGCAAATCTCCACAAGCGCTGGCGGGGGATATTGGGCTGTGGTCCTGGCTCACCTTTGTGCTTCTCGATAACCTATTCCCGAAGGTTGGAGACATCCGGCAGATCAAGGAGCTTCACCGGTGGTATCCCGGTGCGCCAAATGACTGGCAGAAAGCGCAGCGACATCTGGTTCGCATGCCGGTTCTCCTCCTCAACGCGTTTGGACAAGATGCAGATCACTTGATCTGCGGAAGGCCGTCGGTCGGGCCAGATATACGTGAACAACTCACCAGCCAGCAGGACATGTTTAGCGCGAACTTCCAGAAGGCGTGCCGTGCTCTATACTTCGATGAGGAGCAGGGAACGAACAAGAGAGGTGCGGGATCGAAAGATGGGCCGGGCATTCCGCGCCGGCTAGCGGTACTTCGACGGCAACTCGATGTTACGTGGGACATGACCGATCTATCGGCTGATAGAATCCTTGAGCTACTTCCCCCCGAATTCAATCGGTACAAATCCGCAGCCTAAACCCCAGCCGCCGCAGCTCGATCCCCGCCGCCTGTCGCAGGATAGCGCCGGGGCAGGCGCGCTCGATCTCGGACAGCAGGGTGCTGATGCCGGCGCGGCCGTCGGCGCTGGTCAGGTCGAGGCCCTCCAGGGCGGCGAGCAGGCGGGCGGCGATGCGGTCTTCGGCCGGCATGGACTGTATCCTTCGTTCAAACGCCGCCGACCCGGGATGATCCAGCCGCCTGGCGCGGGCGGAGTCAATCTCTGCGTTCTGTTTTTGTTCTTTTTAACCACAGCGGGGTGCTCCCCTGCTTTCGTCATCCTCCGGCAAGGCGCCTCAGCGCCGCGACCGGGGGACCCAGCGGCGCCGCGACGGCGGCGAAACACTGGGGTCTGCGGGCCTTGGCGCGGCCGACACCGCGCTCCCGACAGGTTCGCGCTATCGCGCGCCGCTGGGTCCCCCGGTCTCACTGCGCTCGCCGGAGGATGACGAAAGCAAAACAGTGTCTTCTCGCCCCCGATAAACACGCCCCTCCCGACCCCCGAAGGCGCCCTTTCGCCCCCGGTTCCGGCGCCGGCGCGCCGCCGCGAACCGCCGCCAACCCACCACTCCCCCGCACCGGCGTATAATACGGCTCGAGGCGGCCGCAGGCCCGCCCCGCCTGACCGGTCTTTGACATCCCCACCCTGAAAACCCCGCCCGACCGCCCCAGGCCGACGCGGATTGCCAGCACAATGACGCTGCTCCCGCACGCGCGTCGGACGTCCTGAAATATTTTCCGCGCGGACGGCGCCTTTCCGCCCCTTCCGCACGCCGTGGACGGAGCGACCGAAGCGCACGATGCGCACGATGCGCACTGTGTTTTTCTGTCCCCGCGCCGCCCGTGCTAAGGCCCGCCGCATGACCCCCCCAAGAACCTCAATGGCCCTCGATGTCCTGATCGTCGGCGCCGGCGCGGCCGGGATGATGTGCGCCATCGAGGCCGGGCGGCGCGGGCGCAGCGTCCGCATCCTCGACCACGCCCGGGCGCCGGGCGAGAAGATCCGCATCTCGGGCGGGGGGCGCTGCAACTTCACCAACACCGGCACCGGCCCCGCCAATTTCCTCGGCGAGAACCCCCGGTTCGCCACCTCGGCCCTGAAGCGGTTCAGCCAGCACGACTTCGTCAAACGCGTCGACGCGGCCGGCATCGCCTGGCACGAGAAGACCCTCGGCCAGCTGTTCTGCGACGACAGCGCCAGACAGATCATCCGCATGCTGACCGACGACCTGCGGGCGGCGGGCGTGGTCCTGTCGCTGGGCGTCTCGGTCGAACGGATCGACCGCGTCGCCGACGGCTATGAGGCCGCCCTGTCCGACGGCTCGGTGGTCCGCGCCGCCTCGCTGGTGCTGGCGACCGGCGGCAAGTCGATCCCGAAGATGGGGGCCACCGGCTGGGCCTATGACGCCGCCCGCCAGTTCGGCCTGCGCGTCACCGACACCCGCCCGGCCCTGGTCCCCCTGACCTTCGAAGCCGGCCTGCTGGAGACGCTGAAACCCCTCGCCGGCGTCGCCGTCGACGCCGTTGTGAAAGGCGGCGGGCCGGCCTCAAGTAGCCCGAAGGGCGATAGGCCACAGGCAAGCTTCGCCGAGGCCATGCTGTTCACCCACCGCGGCCTGTCGGGCCCCGCCATCCTTCAGATTTCGAGCTACTGGCGCGAGGGCGAGGCCATCACCGTCGCCATGGCCCCCGGCGAGGATGTGTACGCCCGCCTCAAGGCCGCCAAGGAGGAGAACGGCAAACAGATGGTCCACACGGCGCTGGGCCATTTGATCCCCCGCCGCCTCGCCGAAAGCGTCTGCGAGCGCGAAGGGATCAAGGGCAAGCTGGCCGAGGTCGGCGACAAGACCCTGCGCCGCCTCGACGCCGCCGTGAACGCCTGGACCGTCAAGCCGGTGGGGTCGGAGGGCTACCGCACCGCCGAGGTCACCCTGGGCGGCATCGCCACCGACCAGCTGGACCAGCAGACCATGGCCGCGACGTCGGTCCCCGGCCTCTACGTCATCGGCGAGGCCGTCGACATCACCGGCTGGCTCGGCGGCTACAATTTCCAGTGGGCCTGGTCGTCGGGTTGGGCCGCGGGGCAGGCCTGTTAGGGGTGATTGGTGGTTGGTGATTGGTGGATAGCCACGGTTGGGGCTAGAGCATCGGTCGTCGGCCTCCAGCCCGCCCCAACCACCAATCACCAACCACCAATCACCCCCCTATGCCCTTCACCGCCACCGTCCTGACCATGTTCCCCGAGGCGTTTCCGGGCCCGCTGGGCGTCTCGCTGATCGGCACGGCGTGGCGTGAGCGCGGCCTCTGGAGCCTTGATACGGTTGACATTCGGGCCTTTTCCACAGATACGCGCGGCTTCCTGGACGACACCCCCGCGGGTGGCGGCCCGGGAGCCGTGCTGAAAGCGGACGTGGTGGCCAGGGCGCTCGACAGCGTTTCGGGCCCGCCCCGGCCGCTTTTGTACATGAGCGCCCGGGGTCGGCCCCTGACCCAGGCGCGCGTCAAGGAATGGGCTCGGGCGGACGGCATTACGGTGCTGTGCGGCCGGTTCGAGGGGGTGGACCAGCGCGTGCTCGACGCGCGCGGGTTCGAGGAGGTCTCCGTCGGGGACGCGGTGCTCGCCGGCGGCGAGGCGGCGGCCATGGTGGTCATCGAGGCGTGCGTACGACTGATCCCCGGAGTGCTGGGCCAGGCCGAAAGCCTGAGTTCGGAGAGCTTCGAGGACGGCCTTCTGGAACACCCGCAGTACACGCGACCGCGGACGTTCGAGGGGCTGGAGATACCCGAGGTTCTGCTGTCCGGAGACCATAAAAAGGTCGCCGCATGGCGCGAAGAGCAGCGGCGAGTGACAACCCGGGAACGACGGCCAGACCTCTGGGCGGCTTATCCGGACAAGACCCATGCGGGCCATGAGCCCGCCAAATCACAGGTAAAGAGCGCAAAAGCTCGAGGAGAATAGAATGAACATCCTTCAGACGATCGAAGCCGAAGAAAAAGCCCGCCTGGTCGCGAAGCGCGCCATCCCCGACTTCCAGCCCGGCGACACGCTGCGGGTCATGGTCAAGATCAAGGAAGGCGAGCGCGAACGCATCCAAGCCTTCGAGGGCGTCTGCATCGCCCGCGCCGGCGGCGGGATCAACGAGAATTTCACCGTGCGCAAGATCAGCTTCGGCGAGGGCGTCGAGCGCGTCTTCCCGCTGATGTCGCCGAACATCGACGCCATCGAGGTCAAGCGCCGCGGCGTCGTCCGGCGCGCCAAGCTCTATTACCTGCGCGACCGCCGCGGCAAGTCGGCCCGGATCGCCGAGAAGCAGACCGTCCGCCCGGTCAAGGGCGTCGTGGTCCCGGAAACCGGCACGGCCCAGAAGGCCGACGAAACCGAGGCGTAAGCCGCTTCATTTCGCTGAAATGACAAAGGCCCCGGCGGTTCCGCCGGGGCCTTTTTCCATCACCGAACGAGGCTCAGTTCGGATAGAGCCGCCCGTCCGCGTCCTTCTGGCCTTCCAGACTGTGCTTGAGATCGCGCATCTGGTCGTGGCCGTCCTTCACCGTCGTATAGGCTCGCCGAATGGTCTCGCGCGTGGTCGCGGAGACATCCGAATCCTCAAGCGCCCGCTCGAACTTGGCCTTGATGAAATCCTCGCCGTTTTCGACCGAATTCACCACCGCCTGTTCGTCGCGCAGCAGGGCGTGCTTCACGTCGAGGAACGCCCGGTGGGCCTTGGCCAGAATGGTGCCGTCGTCCTCGGGCTCGCCGCCGAGGTTGCGGACCGTGCCCTGCAGGTCCGCCGCCACCTGCTGACGTTCGAAGCTACGGGCCTCGAACAGGGAGCGATAGTTGGGCTTGTCGGTTTCCTTCGCGGCTTCGCGATAGCCGTCGGCGCTGTCGATGGTGGTTTCGATCAGGCTGTTGAGAACGTGGATGTCGTGATGATTGGGGGTGGTCATGGACAGGCCTTTCACAGTTTCCGGGAGGAGAACCTGAAAGCGCTGTCGAGCCTGAAAAGGTTTCAGCTTCGCCGTTCTACAATTTCGTGCGCAGCGACCAGAGCTCGGGAAAACAGCGGCGCTGGAGGGTCTCGGTCAGATAGGCCACGCCCTCGGTTCCGCCCGTGCCGCGACGGCGGCCGATGATGCGTTCGACCGTGACGACATGTTTGTGCCGCCAGGTCAGAAGGGCGTCGTCGAGGTCCACGAGCTTCTCGGCCAGCTGGTAGAAGGGCCACCAGCGGGCTGTGTCGCGATAGACCTCCAGCCAGGCGGCCTCGACCTTTTCGGACGGCTCATAGGGCTTGCTGACATCACGATTCAGGACCGCGACGGGGATCGGCAGGCCCGCGACGGCCAGCTGCGAGAGGGTGTCGTCGTAAAGGCTGGGCGCGACCAGGGCGGCCTGAAGCGCGCCGTGGGCCGCGGGGCGTTCGACATGGAAACGCAGGAATCGCTCGTCCTTCAGTCCCAGCATGAATTCGAAGCGGCGGAACTGGTCGCTCTGAAAGCCCGAGGACGAGCCCAGCACGCCGCGGAAGCGCAGATAGTCGGCCGGGGTCATGGTGGCCAGGATGTCCCAGCTCATGGTCATCACCGCCTGGATGCGGCTGACGCGGGCGAGGCATTTGTAGGCCGGAACCAGGTCGCCGCCGCGGACCAGCGCCTGGGCCAGAGTCACTTCGTGCAGGATCTGTTTGAGCCACAGTTCCTTGGTCTGGTGGATGATGACGAACAGCATCTCGTCATGCTCATCCGAGAGCGGGTGTTGGGCGGCGAGCAGATCATCCAGCGCCAGATAGCCGGCGTAGGTGATCTCGGAAGGCTTGGCGGCGTCGGTCATCCGCGACCTATCGCGCGGCAGGCGCGGAGGCTCAAGGCTTGTCGGGATCATCGGGCCGGTCGTCCCAGCCTTCGCGGCTGGACTTGAAGGCCAGCGCCATCAGCGTCCAGGTCAGGGCCACTGTCCCGAGAACGCCCAATGACAGGGCGATCAGGCCGTGAACGCCGAGCGGTCCGCCGCCGATTGCGGTCCAGGCCAGACCGACGCCGACAGTCGCGATGGCGGCGACGCCAATTACGAGAAGTAGTTTCGGCAGCAGACCACGCTTGGTCAGCGCTGGACCCACTGGCCTTGGGCGTTGCGGTACCATTGGCCGGTGCTGATGCGCGGGAGCAACTGGCCCTCGAACATCCGGACGCCGGCGACGTCGGCGGTCGTGCCGGCGGCCTGGGCGCTACGGGCATAGGCCTCACGTCGGGCGGCGTTGGTGACCTGCACGGCCTCGGTCAGGGCGGCGTCGGACGCCGGGACGCGAAAGCCGAGATAGCCATCGGCCTGTTCACCCACCGTGCCCTGGGCCTTGGCGGCGTCGATCATCGCCTTCTGGGAGGCGGTCTGGGCGAAGGCCGCGCCCGCGGCCACGCCGAGGGCCGCGACGGCCGCCGTCACGACGAAGAGCTTGCGGAAAGACATCTGGGTCAACTTTCGCATCAGAACAGGTTGGGGTTTTCGATGAGGAGGTCCTGAAGCTCCTTGTCGAGGCGCACGCGAACATCGGCGTCGAGTTTCGCATAGATCTGGATCGGATCGACCTGCAGCCGAACCGTGGGCGTGCAGGCGCTGACGCCGACGGCGGCGATGAGGCCGATCAGGGCGAGGCTGGTGCGCGTCCGGGTCATGGGCGGTGGTCTCCGGTCTTCAATCTGCAGCGATCTAACGCGATCGAGCGTGAACGGGTTCTGAACGGCGAAGGCGGCGGGATCACGGCGAAGCCGGGGGCGGCGTCTCGGGCGGCGCGGCGGCCGCGGCCGACGGTTGCCCGTCGCGGGCCCGGTTGAGCTCCAGCAGGTCGCCGATCAGCTGGTTGAGGTTGAGGGTGGTGTCCAACGTCAGGTCGATGCCCGTGCCGGACGGCAGGGGCAAGGGCCGGTTGAGGAATTCCCGGCTGATGAATTCGGCGATCGGAATGCGCAGTTCCTGGCGTTGGGGCGGATCGTGGCGGCCGCGAATGCGGAACAGGACGCCGATCCGGCCCTCGTCGAGGCTGTTGACCGCGGCGGAGAGGATGTCGAACGACAGGTTTTCCATCGCCTGATAGGCCAGATCCTGCACGGTGTTGGGCGGCACGGCCTCGCCGCCGCCGCCGGCTTCGAGCCCGCTCAGCGCCTCGCGGGCGATAGACAGGCGACCCGGCTGCACCGCGGCCAACGAACCGCCGACGATGCGGACGCCGTTCACCCGGTCGGAGGTGAACGGAAGGCGGCCCGAGACCACCGCGTCGAGGTTGACCTTGTCGCCGAAGCCGGAGCCGGCGATGATCTGACCGAGTTGGACATTTTCGAGAACGATGACGCCGGTGATCGGCTGGTTCGGGTCCAGCGTGACGGCGAAGGGCTCGACCCGGATGGTCCCGCCGGCGGCGCTGAGGTCGCCCGCCTGGATGGTCATCGCCGCCTTGTCGAGGCCAAAGGTCAGTTCGATGTCCGTCAGCGGGGCGATGGACTCCAGAAGGTCGGCGGTCAGACGCTGACCCGGCGCCGCGGTCAACGGCGCCAGATTGATGAAATCGACCGTCCCGCGCAGGCCCTTCACCGGACCGGCGGGACTGGTGAAGTCCAGGCCGGGAATGATGAGGCGGCCGGAACTGGTCCCCTCCGCCTCCGCCCGCCAGTCGATGCGGCCCTCGAAGGCGACCGAGCCGGATGCCGGGGACCCCACGAACTCGGCGAGGGGGCTGAGGTCAGCGGGCTGCAGGCCGCCGTCCGTGAAGACGATGGAGGGGGCGTCGATGGTCAGGCCGCCTGCTCCGGCGGGACCGTCGTGGGCGAGCGTCATCCGGCCCAGAACGGCGCCGTTGCGGCTCAGGTCGAAGGCGCCTGTCCAGTCTTCGTCAGCCAGACGGGCGGTTCCGGTCGCGATGAGCGGATTGAAGCGCAGGGGCGAGGTGGCGTCCTCGACCCTCGCCCGGTCGATACGGGCGTCAAGGCCGAGCCCGGCCGGGCCGCCGTTGGCTGTGAACCCGCCATGGGCATCGCGGAACCGCAAGGCCAGGAACGGCGCAGAGGCGTCGAGTCCCCGCATAGCCCCCTCGGCCCGCCAGCGCCCGTCGGCGACGCTGACCAGGGGACGGACGACCGGGCAGATGTCGCCGGCGATGTCGACCACGTCGCTTTCATCCAGCTCCAGCCGTTCGACGGTCAAGGGGACGCAGCGGGCGGCGGCATAGGTGAGACGCCCGCCGGACGAGGTCAGTTCGCCGCGCGTCTGTACTGTGATCCCGCGCGCGAGGCCGAAGTCCAGCGCCGCGCGGCCGTCCAGCGTGGCGGTGAAGCCTGACGGGGTCAGCCGCCAGGCCGGGATGGCGAAGGCGGCCTCGGGCAGACCCTGTCCGCGCGTTGCCGTCAGCGATAGGGCGCCGCCGCCGGCCTGGCCAGGCGTGGCGGTGAAGATGGGCGTGGCGACCGAACTGACGGTGAGCACGCCGCCATTGGCGGGCCTCAGGGTCGCCGGCCGGGTCAGGGTCAGGCGCGTCCCCGAGTGGCCGGCGATCAGTTCGAGGCCGGGCGCGTCTACCGCAAAGGCCGACAGGGCGCGCTTCATCCCGGCCAGTTCCGGCACATCACCGCCGGTCGGGGCGCCGAACAGCGGCCAAGCCCCGCGGGCGGCCTTGAAGGCGCCCCTCGCCGTGACGCGAAGGCCTCCGTCGGAGACGAGGTCGAACTCCGTCGCGCCCCGGACCCCGGTCAGGGTCAGGTCGTCCCGGGTCAGCCGATCCGCAGACAAACTCGCGGGGCCGGACGCTTCGACTGCCGCGCCGCGACCGCCCACGGTCAGCCGTCGAGAGGTCAGCGTGACGCCGGCGCTGTCCAACCCGGCTCCGGAGGCTCGCGCCGCCGTCATCGTGGCGCCGCCGTCAAGTCGCCAGCCCAGCTCGCCGGCGTCCCGCGCCACCACGGTCCGGGCGTCCGTCAGGCGCAGGCGCGCGATCGTCGCCGAGGCGTCGGGACCGTCGATACGGGCGGCGCGAAGCTCGGCGTCGCTGTCGCCTTCGATGCGGAAGGTCTCGATCCAGCCTGTCGTCTGGCCGTCGAAGGTCAGACGGAAGTCAGCGTCTCGCGCCGAGGTCCCGGCGGCGGTCAGGCGTTCGGCGGCGAGGCGGAGGTCAACTCGCGCCCGGCCGTCGCCGCGTCGGGTCTCGAGATCGGGGTAGGGCAGATCGCCCGTCAGGGTCAGCGCCGCCGCCTCTCCGTTGAAGCCCGGCAGGCTGGCGCGTTCGGCCGCGGCGGCGAAACGCAGGGCGACGCGGTCGCCCATGGTGGTCAGATCGACCGTGGCCCGCAGCCCGCGCGCCTCGGCTTCGCCGCTTCTGAAGGCTGTCGCGGGCATGCGCGCGGTCAGCCGCATCAGCTTGCCGTCGTCGATCCGGGCGTCGCCGAGGATGTTGGTCGGGCCAAAGTCGGTATCAAGCCGGACCCGGGCGCTCTCGACCAGAACCAGCGGGCCCCGGCTGTCGGGGCGTGGCGGGCGGCCGGTGAAACGCTCGACCAGGGGGTCCAGCGAACCGAGGGTCAGCTTGCCGTCCCGGACGCTGGCGCGCACCACCGGCCGGACAAGACGGACACGCGTGGGCGTCAGGCCGAGCCCGCCCCGCGACCAGGGGGCGCCGATGGCGTAGTCGACCTCGACCCGTTCCACAATGATGTCAGGGTCGGCGGCGTCGCCGATGCGGACGCTGGCGACCAGCCCGTCGAGCTCGAGCCGTTCGACCTGCATGTCGGCCTCGATCCCCTGCTGTTCCAGCCAGCCGATGAGAACCTGCCGCGTCGCGGCGCGCCGGTTGAGATAGAGCACCGCGGTCAGGACCAGAAGCACGCCAAGGATGACGCCGGCGATCAGAGCCGCGCGGCGGCCGCGTGAGGGCTGCACCCGCGGCGGAGGAGGGGCGGAATCGGTCGCGGCGGTCATCGACCGGTCATATCGGGACGGACGGGCGGGAGGAAAGGCCGGTGAGCAAAGGAATCGTTCCGATCAACACTGGAACCGTGTTCGACGGAACACGGTTGAGTGGCGCATCGGCCACTTTGAGTGCGGAGGATGGTCAGTTCGGGACCCTTTGCCGCAAGTCATGAGTCAATCCATCGCTCAAACGCGGCGAATACACGGTCGGGTTCCGACGATAGTCTCATGGTTCACGCAAGCTTTACCAGTGACTACGGCTCCGGTTAACGCCCTGTAACGAACCATCTTCCCATGATGGGACGGACGGGATATACGGCCTGTCTCGCGCAGGGGGCTGCTTCGGCGCGATCCTTGCTACGAGTGGCTTTGGCGCCGATCGGCGTCGTCGTTTTTCGGGGACCGATGGCTCAGTTCGATCCACGTCGCCAACCGATGCGCATCGCGCCTCACGCCCTGACGGCGGTGGCCGCGATCTCGGTGGCGCTGCTTGCCGGTCGTGTATACCAACCCGCGAAGGCGGAAGAGGCTCCGCCTCTGACCCAGACCCAGATCGCCATGCTGGCCGATCAGGCCTTCGCCGCCGCCGGCATGCCCGCCGGCCTGACCACTCCTGAAGCCATTCCCGTCCAGATCCGCCGCGGCGAAACCTTTGAACAGGCCGTGCGCCGCACCGGTATCGCGCCGGAGGAGGCCTCAGCCGTCGCCGCGACCCTGTCGAACGCCATGGATGTGAACGCCATGCGCGCCGGCCAGCGGTTCGAGACCGCCATATCCCAGCCGCGCGGCGGCCTGGGCGAGGCCCGCCTGATCGGCCTGACCATGCGGACCGGCCCGGCGAGCCAGCTGACCGTGTCGCGCAGTTTCGACGGCGCCCTGCGCCTGCGGGCGCTGGAGGAGAAGGTCACCCACGAGACCGTGGTCCTGACCGGCAAGGTCGAAGGCTCATTGACACGTACCGCCCGTCGCGAGGGCGCGCCCGCCGATGTCGCCCGCGCCGCCGGCCGCCTGTTCTCGCACCGGTTCGACATGGACCGCGATATCCGCGCCAATGACGAATTCACCTATGTCTTCGGCCGCACCGTCACCGAGAACGGCCGCACCATCGGCACCGACGGACTGTTGTATGCGGAGCTGAAAGGCGTGGCCTTCTATCGCTTCCAGCCGGCCGGGGCCCGCGAGGCCCAGTATTTCGACGCCACCGGCAAGAACACGCGCTCTGCCTTCATGCGCACGCCGCTGGAGCGGGGCTTCCGCGTTTCATCCTCGTTCGGTTTCCGCCGGCACCCGATCGCCGGCTATCGCAAGATGCACCAGGGCATCGACTTCGCGGCCGCGAGCGGCACGCCGGTCGTTGCGCCGGCCGACGGCGTCATCGTCGAGGCCCGCCGCTGGGGCGGCTATGGCAATTGGCTGCGCATCCGTCACTCCAACGGTCTTGAGACCGGCTACGGCCACCTGTCGCGCTACGCCTCGGGAATGCGCGCCGGCCAGCGCGTGCGTCAGGGCCAGATCGTGGCCTATGTCGGTTCGACCGGCGCCTCGACCGGTCCGCACCTGCACTATGAAATCTGGCGGGGCGGCCAGCGGATCAATCCGGCCGGCGTGCGGACCACCGAAGGCACAATTCTGGCCGGCGCGGACCTGACGGCGTTCAAGGCCGAGAAGGCCCGCATCGACCGCATCCGCGCGGCCGGCGGCGAACGCCGCCCCGTGGTCCAGCACGCCGCCGTCGACGGCCTGCGCCCCGCCCAGGGCTAAGGCTCGCTTTTCAGCTTCCCTTGCTGGCCGCCGCAATCAGGGCGTCGTCGATCTCGCGTGCGCGTATCGCCGCCGGGCGCTGGAACAGCCGGGCCGCATAACCCTTGAAAACGTCGCGATCCGGCAGGGTCTTGAACTGCAGGCCCCAGCCGATCTGACTGCCGAGATAGACGTCCAGCGCGCTGAACCTGTCTCCCAGCAGCCAAGGCCCGGCGCCTGAAGCGACGGCCTCGAGGGCGTCGACCACCTATTCGAAACTGCCGTAGCCCGCCATCCTCGCCAAAGGCGTCGGCCAGCCAGGCGCAGACGGCCGCGCATTCCGTCACCGTCACGCCGCGATGGGTGATGGCCGGCACCTTCCCCATCGGATTGACGGCCAGATATTCGGGAGCCTTCATCGTCGTGCCGTAATCCAGAACCACCGTGCGGTACGGTTGGCCGATCTCCTCCAGCATCCAGCGCGCGATCCGACCGCGCGACATGGGGTTGGTGTAGAAGACGATCTCGTCGGACGGGCTCACTACGTTCTCCCTCGCGATATGACGCGAACAGTAAAACCGAAGATTGCATGGAACAACGACGAAACATTCTCCGGGGTCTGGTCGGCGGCGCCGTGCTCTGGGGCGCTGGACCCGGCGTTCGCGCGCAGACGGCCTTCAGTTCGCGACGGATCACGGTGACGACACGGGGACGCGGGGCCGACGTGATCCTGATCCCCGGACTGGCCTCGACCGCTGAAGTATGGCGCGGCGTGGCGGACCGGCTGGACGCGAAACACCGGCTTCATCTGATCTCGGTGCGCGGCTTCGGCGATCTGCCCGCCGGCGCCAACGCCAGCGGCGCGGTCATGGCGGCGGTCGCGGCCGAAGTGGGCCGCTACATCGCCGAACAGGGCCTCGAGCGACCGGCTCTCATCGGCCATTCCATGGGCGGTCAGGTCGGGCTGCGGGTCGCGGCGGACGCCGGGGCTCGCATCGGCCGGGTCATGGTGGTGGATTCCTCGCCCTTCTTCCCGGCCCTGATCAGCCCGCAGGCGACCGTCGGCGACGTCGAGCCGATTGCCCAGCTGGCCTATCAGGCCATCCATTTCCTGGGCGACGAGGCGCTACGCTCGCGCGGCCGACAGATGGGCCTGGAGCTGGGCGGCGCCACGGACGCCGTGTTCGGAACCCTGGGCTGGCAAGGCGGAGACCGCCGGGTTCTGGCGCAATCGCTGTATGAGGTGATGACAGTCGACCTGCGCCGCCGTCTGCCGGACATCACGGCTCCGGTGACCGTGGTCTACGGCTGGAGCGCGGACGGTACCTCGCCGCGCAGCCGCACCGACAGCCTGTTCCGCGGCGCCTATGCCCGGCTCCGCGCCCCGGCCGCCTTCGTACCGATCGAGGGAGCGGAACACATGGTCATGATCGACCAGCCGGCGCGGTTCCTGGCGGCGGTGAGCCGGTTCCTGGCCTGAGTCTCAGTCCGCGTCGGGCTGGGCGTCCGGATGGGCGGCGATGAAGGCCGGATGACGAGCGGCCGCCGCGTCTATGGCCAGCAAATTCGGAAAGGCGTCGAGCGCGACGTTGAACCGGCGGGCCGAATAGATCTGGGGGATCAGATAGCAGTCGGCGAGCGTCGGCGCGTCGCCGAAACACCAGCCGGCTCCGTGGCGGGCGGCCAGGGCTTCCAGCGCCTCGAAACCGGGCAGAATCCAGCGCGCGGCCCAGGCGTCGACGGCGGCCTGATCGGCGCCGAAGGTCTCGCGCAGGGCCTTGCCGACGCGCAGATTGTTCAACGGATGGATGTCGCAGCCTATCAGGGCGGCCATGGCGCGGACATGGGCTCGATCGACGAGGCCGGCGGGCAACAGCGCCGGGGCCGGATGGGCCTCCTCCAGCCATTCGAGAATGGCGGGGCTCTGGGTCAGGACAGCGCCGTCCACCTCCAGCGCCGGCACCATGGCCTGCGGATTGAGCGCGACGAAGGCATCGGACTTCTGGGCCCCCGTACGCAGGTCGACGCCCCGCTGTTCATAGGTCAGTCCCTTGAGCGCAAGAGCGATCCGGGTGCGGTAGGCCGCCCCCGAGCGCCAGTAGCCGTGCAGGATCATCGCGGGACCACCGTGAAGGTCAGGGGTTGCAGGCCGCCGATGGTCGCCTCCACCCGGTCGCCGGGCTGAAGCGGGCCGACGCCCTCGGGTGTGCCGGTGAAGATCAGGTCGCCGGCGCGTACGTCCCAAAGCACCCGCGCCTTGGCGAGAATGTCTTCCGGGTTCCAGACCATGTCGTCCAGGCGGCCGGACTGGCGCGTCTCCCCGTTGACTGACAGGGCGACGGTCGCGGTCGGATCCGGCAGGGCGCCGAGGGTCAGGGCGCCACAGGGGGCGGAGTGGTCGAACCCCTTGGCGGCGTCCCAGGGTCGGCCCTTCTCCTTGGCGGCGGATTGAAGATCGCGGCGCGTGAGGTCGCAACCGACCGCCCAGCCGGTGATGCGGCCGTCCGCGCCAATGGCGCAGATCAGCTCGACTTCATGATGCAGATTGGCCGTCGCGGTCGGGAAGGCCGGGTCGGCGCCATCCGCCACCACGGCGTCGGCGGGTTTGGTGAAGAAGAAGGGCTCGGCCCGGGCGTGGCCCATCTCTCGCGCATGGGCGGCGTAGTTCTGGCCCACACACAGAATGCGACGCACGGGAAAGCGCTCGCTTCGACCGTGGATCGGCAATGACGGCGTCGGTGCGGGGGGGAACAGCCATTCGGTCATACGCCCTGTCTATTCCCGGATGCGGCGCTTCGCCACCACAGGGTCATGCTGCAATGCGGGAACCGTCACCGCACAGTGGCGTTCCGGCTCAGGGTTCTCTATCTAACCGTCAAGCTTGCAAAGCGGAGCGCGCACAATGGCCACCACCAAGGCAGCACGGACAGCCGTGAAGAACGACCTCAATACCCTCAAGGACGACCTCAAGGTGCTCGGAGCCGAAGAGAAGGCCCGGCTGCGCGAAAAGGCGACGGCGGCGGAAGCCCGCCTGCGCGCCAAGGCCGCCGAGGCCGAGACTCGCCTGCGCGAGGAGGCCGATGTCCTGCGCGAGCGGGCTCGTGGCTATTACGACACCGCCCGCGTTCGGGGTCAGGAATATTACGACGAGGCCAGCGAACGCTTCGACGAGGCGCAACGCTATCTGGTCGAGCGGGTGCAGGAGCGGCCGATGCAATCCACCGCCATCGCCCTTGGCGTCGGCGTCGTCCTGGGCCTGCTGCTCGCCGGTCGTAGACGCTGATGTTCGCGGGCCTGGCCAGGGGGCTGGTCAAGAAGGCCGTCGCGGCTTCGGTCGCGGCGGGCGCCGCCCTTGTCGCCGTGCTGGCGTTCGGGGCGACGATTTTTTATGCCCTGCAACTGTGGGTCCCACCGCTGGCGGCGGCGGCGATCACCTTTCTGCTGTTCGCGATCACTGCCCTCATAATCGTGCTGGTTTTCCTGGTTCGCGACAGCGTGACGCCGGAAGAGGATGAGGATGAACCTGTTGGCCTGGGACAGCGGGCCTATACTCTGTTCCGGCAGCGGCCCATCCTCGGCACGGTCGCCGCGCTGGCCGGCGGATGGATTTTTCTGAGGAATCCGGCGCTGGCGACCATGGTCGCGGCCGCGTTCACCGAAACGTCTCATGGCGGTCGCCGCCGCAGCCGCTGAGGCGGAACGGCGAAAGCCCGGGAACGTTGATCCTTCAGGTGCGCGGAACTGGTCCGCTCCCGTCTGGAACAACCACCCTGGAGGAGTCGCTCATGCTTCGTTGGGCCATAATCTTTCTTGTCGTCGCGCTTGTCGCCGCCGTTCTCGGTTTCGGCGGCATCGCGAATTTCTCGTTCGAGATCGCCAAATTCGTCGCGATCATCGCCGTCATCCTGTTCGTGGTCTCTTTGGTCATGGGCGGAATGAGGGGCCGGGGAACCCGCCTCTAGCGCCTCGATACAGAACGAAAGCGGGAGGGCCGCGGTCGATCAGACCGCGGCCTTTTCCATGGCCCCTGCATGGTTCGGGTCGGGAGCCGTCGCCAGCTTGCGGGTATCCTGCCGGCGCGGCAGACGCCAGGTCTGGTCCGGTTCGAACCGGTCACCGGTCCAGGCTATGGCGGTGACCGTGATGGTATGGGCGTCCCAGTCGATCTGGTTGAAGCTGGGCGGCGAGCCGCGCTCGCGATGCGACAGGGTTCCGCAGCCCACCGCGTACGAGCAATGGTCGCCCAGGCTGATCGGCAGGGCGAAGGGGACGTGGACGTGTCCGGTGGTGATCAGGTCGACGCCGGCCTCGGCGAAGATCACGGCGGCGGCCTCCCCCCGCTTTACCTCGCCGGTCATGGGGGCGCCGATCATCTCCACCAGCGGATGGTGGCAGGCCAGCACCCGAAGCGCCCCGACCGGCGCCTGGCGCAAGGCCTCGGCCGCCTTGCGAGTCTGGTCGAGGTCGATGACGCCCTTGGACCAGTTGACCCGCGCCTGCCAGCCGCGCGCGGTGACCACGCCGCGCACCATCAGGTCGGGGCTGAGGAACTGATGATCATGAGCCGGATGGCCGATGGCGCGTTCGAACGCCTTCCACGGACCGAACACCCGCGCGAACAGGCTCCAGTAGGGGACGTCATGGTTGCCGACGATGACGAAGCGGGGGTCCGGCATGGCGTCGATCCAGCGCCCGGCGGCGGCGAACTCGTCGGGCAGACCCTGTTGAGTGATGTCCCCGGTGATCAAGACCAGGTCATGCGGCGTGCCATGAGCGTAGTCGAGGGCTGCGGCGCAGGCGTGCCGGTGCTCGCAACCGAAATGGATGTCCGAGAACTGGAGGATGCGCCCCACTAGACGCTGTCCTCGGCCGCCGGCGGATCGGGGGCGAGGGCGCGGAAGGCCGTCCGGATGAAGCGCACCTTCGCCTCATGGCGCAGCAGGGCCGGCTCCCCGTCGATCACCGCCGGAATGCGCGAGCGGGCGCGGATCGTCGCCTGCTGGATCGCCTTGGTGGTCACGGCCGGATCCTGGCGCCAGTCGTCAAACACGGCGTGGGCGGCGAGACGGAAGGCCTGAAGGGCGTCGGAGGGGTTCATCGCGGCGGCCTCAAGCCCGGTATGCTCATCCATCGCCCTTGAGATCATCGGGCTGATCAACACCAGCGCCTCGGCGCGGCGAACCGGGCGGCCATCCAGGGAGAAGCGCAGCCGACCGGAGAAGGCGCGCCTGAGCGCCCGCCGGCCATAGGCCCAGGCCAGACCGAATTTGCCCTCGCGCACCGCCTCGCGGGCCGGCGCCCACAGGGCGGGCGCGCCGAGGATGGCGGCACAATAGAAGGCCTGGCTGAACTGGCCGTCGGTGACCTCGCCGCCGGCGACCCGCTGCGCCGCGCCCTCCTCCAGAGCCAGTCGCAGGGCGGCCTTCCAGTCGGTTGTACCGTACAGCGCCCGGGGCAGCATGTTCATGGTGCCGCCCGGCAGAGGCGCGATCAACGGACCATCCGGACCGGCGCGCGAGGCGATGGTTCCGGCGGTGCCGTCTCCCGCCAGGACGAGGAGAACGTCAGGCCGGGCGTCAAGCGCGTGTTGAACCTGGGCGTCGAATTGCCCACCCTCGAGCGCAACAACTGTGGCTTCGCAGGCGTAGTCCGCAAGGATGGCTGTCGCCTCGTCCACGGCGTTGGCGCCTACGCCGCCGGACAGCGGATTGACCAGCATGATGACCCGCCCCAGCGCGACGTGCGGCGTCAGGATGTGCGGCTCGACGGCCGGGGTTTCGGCCGCAGTCGCGAGATCGCTCGCCGGCGTCACGGTGTCTGTCATGCCGCCCGAACGTCCCGACCGGGACGATGTTCCGGTCGGGAGCGCGGAAGCGTGACTATTGCTTCTTCATCTCGTTGGAAGCGGCCGCGGCCCCTGCCTGGGCGGCGTCGCCGGCCTTATCGGCGGCGGCTCCGGCGGCGTCGACGGCTTCATCGGCGACCTTGGGGGCCTCACCCCGGACCGTGGAAACACCCTTGGTGATCCAGCCGTCCATCATGGCGCCGCCTTCGGCCAGCGATTGCTCCTTGATGCCCAGCACGGCCGTCAGAACGCCGAACAGCGCCAGCAGGGTGACGATAATCCCCACCAGCGGATTGCCCGACCGCCGTTTGGTGCGGGCCCAGACCGGACTGTGCTCGCCGTCGTCCGCCATGCGAACCGGTTCAGAAAAACGCATACGAAACCCCCGTCTCAACCCAGAACACCGATGCCGCACCCTCCGCGCGACGCCGGTGAAAGCCTAATACAGACTTAACCTCGATAATAGCGCGGGAACCGCCACGCTTATCCAGCGTTCTCACCCGTGGGGCGAACCCGAGGGATGAAGGATATATCCATGAACAAGGCAATCATCGCGATCGCCGGCGCCGGCCTACTGGTCAGCGCCTGCGCGACGGATCAGTACGGCAACAGCACCGGACCGAACGAAACGGTTCGTCAGGGCGCCATCGGCGCGGGCATTGGCGCGGTCGCTGGCGCGATCATCGGCAACAACGTCGGCGACGGCAACGCGGGACGCGGCGCGGCCATCGGCGCCGTGGTCGGCGGCGTAGCCGGCGCGGTGCGTGGTTCCCAACAGGACCGGGCTAACCAGCAGCGTTACCGCGACAACCAGAACCGCTACTACTACTGCTACGACGGTCGCCAGGACGAGTGCTACTGGGAGAATGGCCAGCGTCGCTACTAGGCGCGCGTTGGTTGACTGAGTGTTCAGGGCGGTTCGTCGGAAGGCGGACCGCCCTTTTCGTGGGTAGGAGGGGTTGGATATGAAGCGATTGATCGGCATGGCGGGGCTCGCCGGAGCGGTGGGGCTGGCCGGGTGCGGGGTGACGGGTTTCATGGACCGGAGCGCGGTGGTGACGGAGCCGTCGCCCTGCGTCGCCAAGCGGTTCGAGGTCTATTTCGCTGACAGCGAGGCGCGGCTGACCGAACCGGCGCGGCAGGCGATCGGCATGGCGGCGGCGCAGCTGCAGGGCTGCGACATCCGCAAGGTGCAGGTGCTGGGTCTGGCGGACGCGCGCGGCGGGGCGACCGCGAACCTGAGCCTGTCAGAGCGCCGCGCGCGGGCCGTGGCCGAGGCGCTGACGGCGGCGGGCTGGCCGGCCCCGGTGTTCGAGGTCGAGGCCGTCGGCGACGCCGGCGCGGTGACCGACGCCGGCGTGCGCGAGCCGATGCGGCGGCGCACCGAGGTGCTGGTCGACGCCGTCCCGCGCTGTAGCGCGACGCCGCGCCGCTGACGCGGGCGGTGACGGGGACGGGTCCGGGCG
>CALRJO020000020.1:0-42469 GCA_943367565.1 Brevundimonas vancanneytii | reverse complement strand
AGTCCTGACTCCAGTCCGGGCTCACTCGGCCGGGCGAGGCCGATGCGGACTGTCCGGCAGCCATTGCGGCGGCGCATCGGCGTTGGCGATCTGTTCGGTCAGGGCGAAGAAGAAGCGGTTGAACGCGCCCGCCGCCTGATGATCGATCGGGGTCGTCATGTCGTCCTGGGGCAGGTGATAGCGGGTCGTGTACCATTCCCTGTAGCGCCGCTCCGCCTCCGTCCCGGGGTCGTAGCCGAAGATGAAACTGACGGCCGGCACGCCCTTCTGCATGAAGGGCCAATGGTCCGACCGGCGCAGCAGGCCGCGCTCCGGCTCGAGATCCGGCCGCACCTCGATCCCCATCGGGCCGGCGATGTCGCGCGCCGTCTGGCCCAGGGTCGAGTCCTCCAGCGCCAGGGTGGTCAGGATGGTCAGCGGATAGAGCGGCCGCAGCTGGTCCAGATTGATGACCGCCACGGGCAGGGGAGCCGACGGCGTCGGATGGTCCGCCAGCCAGCGCGAGCCCAGCAGACCCTTCTCCTCACCCGTGAAGGCCGCGAAGATCACCGGCCGACGGAAGCCGCGGCCGGCCCGCCGGTCCGCCAACTGGATCAGGGTGGCGACATAGGCGGCGTCGTCGAGGGCGCCGTTGTACAGGCCGTCGCCATTGACGGGTTCGCCATAGCCGTAGCCGTCGAGGTGGGCGTCGACCATCACCGGCTGGTCCGCCAGGGCGGGGTCGGTTCCGGGCAGAACGGCCAGCACATTGTCCGAGCTGTAGTCCCGTTTGCGGATCGAGAACCGCGCCTGGAGCCGCGCCGGAATGTCGAACGCGGGCAGGGGCGCCGAGCGCGATCCGGCCGCCAGAATGGCGTCGGCGTCCTGGCCGGCGCCGTCGATCACATCCTTGAACACGCCCGCGGACAGCCGCATGACCGGGATGCGGGCGGGGCCGGGCGCGGCATTGGCGAAGCCGACGGAACGGGCGTAGGCGACCGGCCAGCGGGGCGGCTCGATGTCGAAGCCCGGATCGTCGACATTGATCAGTCCGATGGCTCCGGCCGCCGTGGCCGCCGCCAGTCGTTCGCCGGCGCCGGGCATGCCGGTCCGTCGCGCGCCGAAGCAGACGACGATCCGGCCTTGCGCCGCCCGCATTTCCGCGGCCGAGCAATAGCCGCGGAAGACCAGATCGCCGTCCAGCGACGCGGGGAGGTCGTCGGTCGGGGTCACCGTGATGTCGTGCAGGAACCGCAGCGGCCATGCGCCCCCCGATCGGCGGATCACGGACAGGGCCGTGCCGTCGGAAGTGACGGCGACCTCATGCAGGGGAATGGCTTGCAGGAAGGTCCCGTTGTCCCCGGCGGGCTGCAGGCCCGCAGCCCGGAACCGTTCGGCGACATAGGCGGCGGCGCGCGCGTGACCGGGCGAGCCCGTGTCGCGGCCTTCCATGGCGTCGCTGGACAGGTCGGCGGTGGTGCGCCACCAGGCGGCGGTCTCCGCGTCGCTGTGAACGCTGACGCCCGCGCAGGCCGTCAGGCCGCACGCCGCCAGCAGCAAGACCGCAAGGGAGTGTCTCTTCATCGCCGCCGCTCCATGCACAGGCGTCAGGTGGCGACCCGGCGCGGGCAATGTCAACGCGGGTCGAATACGGACAGCAAAGCATGAACTCTTTGTCACGCGGCGCCAGGTTGTGAGCCTCCTCCGGCTGGGCCATGGTTCGCCAGATCAGGTTGATCCGGCGAGGAGAGATGCATGCGTGTCCGTATGATTTTGGCCGGCGTGGCGGCGGCCGGCCTGATGGCGTTCCCGGCGATGGCCCAGGACGGCGAGTACGCGCCGCAACTGACCCGGATCATTACCGAAGCCGCCGAGGGAACCTGTCTCGCCGCCTATATGGCGCCTTCCCTGCTGGACGCCTGCAACGGCCAGATCGAGGGGCTGGCGCCGGCGCTGCGCGCCATGGGGACGATCGACACCATGACCTTTGTGAGCGCCGAAGACACGGCCGAGGGCAAGGTCGAGACCTGGAGCGTCAAATTCGCCGGCGGCCGGACCATGAACTGGTTCATCGGCCAGGAGCGCGACGGCAAATTCAGCGTCGTCGGCACGGGGGGCTAGGGTTTTGGTCGCAGGCGCAGCCGCGGGCCTGGTGTTGACCGGGTTGATCGGGATCGCGGCGAGTCCGCAATCTCCGCCCATCTTCAATCCCGGCGCGCCGGGGACTCCGTCCCGCGTCATCAGCGCCCGTGAGGCGGTCGAGCTCGGCCGGACCAGCTTCACGGACGCCGATGTCGCCTTCATGCAACATATGATCGTCCACCACGCCCAGGCGGTGGAGATGGTCGAACTGTTGCAGACGCGCGGCGTGCATCCGACCGTGCGTCGACTGGGCCAGCGCATCGCCCTGAGTCAGGAAGCCGAGATGGCCCTGATGCGCGGCTGGCTGAGCGATCGCGGCCAGCCGCTCGAAATGCCCGGAACGGGCGCGGGCCACGCCGGCATGGATCACTCGGCCCACGCCGGTCACGCCATGCCTGCGTCGGAGACGCCGGTCATGGCCGGCATGCTGTCGCCGGCGCAGATGCAGGCGCTGGCCGCCGCGAACGGCGCCGCGTTTGATCGCCTCTTTCTCGAAGGCATGATCCGCCATCACCAGGGCGCGCTGGACATGGTCGATGCCCTGATGGCCCAGCCCGGAGCGGCTGAAGATACGACGCTGTCCGACTTCGCCGCCTCCGTCGTGGGCGACCAGTCGGCGGAGATTCTGCGCATGCAATCCCTTTTGTCTGACCTTTGACCCCTTTTCCTTCGGAGCGGCCATGAACGTTCGCAACACCCTGCTTTCCACCGTCGCCGTTCTCGGCCTGCTTCTGGGGGCCGGCGCCGCGGCGGCGCAGTCCACGGGCCCGGGCGACGCCCAGGTGATCAAGGCCGATGGCCGGAGCACCCTGTCGCCCGGCTTTGCCGACGCCGGCCAGCTGGCGTCCGGCCTCGCGCTGGAGCACTCCGTCGGCATGGCGCCGGGGTTCGCGGATCCCGAAATCGGCTTCTCGCCTCCGACCAGCCAGGCCGAGGGCGAGGCGATGATGGCCCGGGCGAGCGGCAATCCGAACTTCAGTCCGCTGGGTATGGCCAATACCGACATGGCGGTGTCGGACGGCAAGCTGTTCGTCGGCAATTTCAACGGCTTCAACGCCTATGACATTTCCGGCGGCGGGGCTCCGCGGCTGGTGATGTCGGTGGTCTGCCCCGGAGGGCAGGGCGACGTCTCGGTGCATGGCGACCTGCTGTTCATGTCCGTCGAGGAGAACCGCGGCCGGTTGAACTGCGGTGCCGCGACCAACGAGGACGACGTGACCAGCCAGCGCTTCCGCGGGGTCCGCATCTTCGACATCAGCGACCTGAACGCGCCGCGCCAGATCGCCGCCGTCCAGACCTGCCGGGGATCGCACACCCACACGCTGGTACCCCATCCGACGGACGCCAATGTCCTCTATGTCTACAACTCGGGCACGGCGGACGTGCGCGGGGCGGCGGAGCTGGCGATCTGCACCGACGGCCAGCCGGACCAGAACCCCGAGACCGCCCTGTTCTCGATCGATGTGATCAAGGTGGAGCTGGACCGGCCGCAGGACGCGGCGATCGTCAACCGCCCACGCATCTTCGCCGACAGTCAGACCGGCCGCGTGGCCGGCCTGTGGCGCGGCGGGCGGGCGGGCATCGCGACCCAGAACACCGCCCAGACCAACCAGTGCCACGACATCACCGTCTTCCCCGAAATCGGGCTGGCGGCCGGGGCGTGCAGCGGCAACGGCATCCTGCTGGACATTTCCGACCCGGAGAACCCGCGCCGGACCTCGGACATCTTCGATCCGGACATGGCCTACTGGCACTCGGCCACCTTCAACAACGCCGGCGACAAGGTCGTCTTCACGGATGAGTGGGGCGGCGGCATCGGCGCCCGTTGTCAGGCCACGAACCCCTCGACCTGGGGCGCCAATATGATCGCCACCATCGAGAACCGGACTCTCGCCGGCAAGAGCTTCCACAAGCTGCCGAGCGCGCAGGGGGCCACCGAGAACTGCGTCGCGCACAACGGTATGATCATTCCGGTCCCTGGCCGCGACCTGATGGTCCAGGCCTGGTATCAGGGCGGGGTCTCGATCATGGACTTCACCGACCCAGCCAGACCGGTCGAGGTCGCCTTCTTCGACCGGGGCCCGGTCGACGCCGGGCGGCTGTACGTCGCCGGATCGTGGTCGGCCTACTGGTTCAACGGCCGGATCTATTCGAGCGAGATCGTCCGCGGCCTGGATGTGCTGCGGCTGGTTCCGGGCGAACATCTGTCGGCGGCGGAGATCGCCGCCGCCGAGGCGGTGACGGCGGGGACGATCAATCCCCAGACCCAGACCCGCATCGCCTGGGCCGACACGCCGGATGTGGCCAACGCCTATCTCGACCAGCTGACGCGGGTCGGGGGCGTGGAGGCCGAGCTGGCCGGTCAGGTTCAGGCCCGGATCGCCGACTGGCGTCGTGGCCGCACCGACCGGCGGGGGACGGCGGAGCTTTCCCGGGTCCTGGCCGAGGCCTCAAGCAAGGCGACGGGACAGAATGCGACCCGGCTGAAGGCGTTGGCCGATCTGTTCGAACGGCGGGCCGGCTAGCCTTTTCTCCGGCCCGCGGGTTGAAGGGCGGCGGCTGGCGCTGGCGGACAGGGTGGGATTCGAACCCACGGTAGGCTTTCACCTACGGCGGTTTTCAAGACCGCTGCCTTAAACCACTCGGCCACCTGTCCGGACATATCGAGCGGACTGGCCGCATAGCGCCAAACGGGGCGTTAACCAAAGCGGAAATGTCTTTGGCCATCCTTCGGGGTCTCGAGAGCGGGGCCATGGCAGGAAGACTTCCCACGAAAATACTCCGGGGCGCGCTGGTCGCCGGCCTGCTGTCCCTGCTGGCCGCCTGCGCCAGCGGACCCGGGGCCGCCGGCGGACGCCCGCCGGTCGTGACCGATCCCGCCCCGATCGTTTCCGGGACCATGCGGCCGTACCAGATCCGGGGGCGCTGGTACCGGCCGGCCGAGCAGCCCGGCTATGACGTGACAGGCCTCGCATCCTGGTATGGCGAGCAGTTCAATGGACGGCCCACGGCGACCGGCGAGCGTTTCGACATGCATGCCCTGACCGCGGCCCACAAGACGCTGCCGTTGCCCGGACTGGTCGAGGTGACCAATCTGTCCAATGGCCGCCGGATCGTGGTGCGCGTCAATGACCGGGGGCCGTTCGTCGACAACCGGATCATAGACCTGTCGCGCGGCTCGGCGGAGGCGCTGGGCATGCTGAACGCCGGGGTGGGCGAGGTCCGGGTCCGCTATCTGGGCCGCGCGCCGCGCATCGGCGGGGGGACGACCCTGCAATACGCCGAGGCGCCGCCGCCGGAACCGACCCCACCCAGACCTGCCTCGTCCGCCGGCGGGAACTACTGGATCCAGGCCGGGGCCTTTTCCGACCGCCGCGCCGCGCGTCGGGTCGCCGATCAGCTGGGAGAGCGCGCGACCGTCGATGGAGACCGGAACGACGGCCTGTTCCGCGTGCTGGTCGGTCCCTGGCCGGATCCCAACGCCGCCGAACGGTCGCGTCAGGCCGTGATCGCGCGCGGATACGCCGACGCCCTGTTGATATCGGCGCGCTAGAGGGTTGCGAACCGGGCGGGCGCCGCCATTGTGCGCCGGTGACCAAGGGCAGATTCATCACGTTCGAAGGCGGCGAGGGGACCGGCAAGTCGACCCAGGCCGCGCGTCTGGTCGAGCGGCTGCGCGCGCGGGAGCTCGAGGTCGTCCAGACCCGCGAGCCCGGCGGCTCGCCCGGCGCCGAGGACATCCGCGCCATCGCCCTGAACGGCGACGCCGGGCGCTGGTCGGCGATGACCGAGACCCTGCTGATGTTCGCCGCCCGCAGCGACCACCTCGAGCGCACCATCCGCCCGGCGCTGGACGCGGGGAACTGGGTGGTCTGCGACCGCTTCGCCGATTCCAGCCGGGCCTATCAGGGCGTCGGCGGCGGCACGCCGGCTGAGTTCATCGAAACACTGGACGCCGCCATCGTCGGCGACACCCAGCCGGACCTGACCCTGATTTTCGATCTGCCGGTCGAGGTGGGGCTGGAGCGGGCCTTCGGCCGCGGCCTGTTCGAGACGCGGTTCGAGTCGAAGGGGCTGGAGTTTCATGAGCGGCTGCGGCGCGGTTTCCTCGACATCGCCGCCCGCCACCCGGAACGCTGCGTCATCATCGACGCCGACGGGGACCAGGACACGGTCGCCGCCCGCGTCTGGACCGCCGTCGAGGCGCGGCTGCCGTGAGCGACCATGCCCGCGACCGCTTCGACCTGATCCCCGATGCCGCGGCCGAGGCCGCCTTCCTGGACGCCTTCGGCAAGGGCCGGCTGCACCACGCCTGGCTGCTGTGCGGGGTCGAGGGCTCGGGCAAGGCGACCTTCGCCTTTCGCGCCGCGCGGCGGCTGCTGGGGGCGGCGCCCGACCCGTCGCGCGGCCCGCTGGGGACGAGTCCCGACGATCCCGTGGCGCGGCTGGTGACGGCCCGGTCCCATCCCGACCTGCTGGTGCTGGAACGCGCGGTCGAGGGCGGAAAGACGAAGAAATCGATCTCCGTCGATCAGGCGCGCGAACTGCCCGAGTTCTTCTCCAAGAGCCCGTCGCAGGCGCGCTATCGCGTCGCCATCATCGACGCCGCGGACGACCTGAACCTGAACGCCGCCAACGCCCTGCTCAAGGTGCTGGAAGAGCCGCCCGAGCGGGGCGTGCTGTTCCTCGTCACACATGCGCCGGGCCGGCTGCTGGCGACGATCCGGTCACGCTGCCGCCGGCTGCCCTTCCCGGTCTGGCCGCTGCATGCGCTGGAGGACCTGGTGCGGAACCAGACCGGCGTGACCTCGGCGGAGGCGGCGCGAATCGCCGGCATGGCCGCCGGCTCGCCGGGGCAGGCGCTTGCGCTGGCGTCGGGCGCCACGCTGGAGGCCGACCAGCTGGCCCAGGCCTGGGTGTCGGCGGCGTCGGTTGATCGCGCCGAGGCCATGGCCGTGGCCGACAAATTCCGCGGCCCGGAGGGACAGGACCGGTTCGAGACCCTGATGGACCGGCTGATCGCCGCCGTGAAGTTGCGGGCGCTGGAGGAGGGGGCCTCAGGCGCGCGTTGGGCCGATCTCTGGTCGCGCCTGTCCGACCTGCCCGACCGGACCGCCGCCATCAATCTGGACCGGGGCGACGTGCTGGCCGGGGCCCTGGCCGACCTGCAACGCGTCAAGGCGGGCGGCGGATGATCATCGACAGCCACGTCAACCTGCACGCGCCGCAGTTCGACGAGGACCGCGACGCGGTGATCGCCCGCGCGCGCGCGGCCGGGGTCGGGCTGATGGTCGAGATTTCGGACAAGCTGTCGACCTTCGAGGCCACCCACGGCCTGGCCATGGCCCATGATGACATCTGGTGCACCGTCGGCGCCCATCCGCACGAGGCCAAGGATCACGCCGACCTGACCGTCGACCGGCTGATCGAACTGGCGGGGCGGCCGCGCGTGGTGGGGATCGGCGAATGCGGCCTGGATTTCCACTACGACCTCAGCCCGCGCGATACCCAGGCGGCGGTGTTCCGGACCCATATCGCGGCGGCCCGCCGGACCGGCCTGCCGCTGGTGGTGCATACGCGCGAGGCCGACGACGTCATGGCCGCCATCCTGACCGAGGAACAGGCTGAGGGGCCGTTCCGCTTCCTCATGCACTGCTACACCAGTGGGCCAGAACTGGCGGAAAAGGCCGCGGAACTTGGGGCATCGTTCTCGGTCTCCGGCATCGCCACCTTCAAGGCCGCGAACGAGGTGCGCGAGATCGTGGCGGCCATGCCGGCCGACCGGATCATCGTCGAGACCGACTGCCCCTATCTGGCGCCCATGCCGCACCGGGGCCGGCGCAACGAACCCGCGTATGTCGTTCACGTGCTGGACAAGCTGGCCGAAATCCGCGGCTGGAGCCGGGACGAGGCGGAGGCGCGCACGACCGACGCCTTCTTCGCCCTGTTCGACCGCATACCGCGACCGGAGGGGGCATGAGCGGGGCCGGAGAACTGGAGTTCGTCATCCTTGGCTGCGGCTCGTCGGGCGGCGTGCCGCGCGGGGACGGCGACTGGGGCGACTGCGATCCCGCCGAGCCGAGGAACTACCGCACCCGCTGTTCGCTGCTGGTTCGACGGCACGGGCCGGACGGCGTGACCAGCGTCCTGATCGACACCTCGCCCGACCTGCGCGCCCAGATGCTGGCCGCCGGGGTCCGGCATGTCGATGCCGTCCTCTACACCCACGACCACGCTGACCAGACCCATGGCGTCGACGACCTGCGGGTTTTCGCCATGCGGACCCGGCGGCGCATCCCGGCCTTCATGGACGCGGCGACGCGGGAGGCCCTGCACGGCCGGTTCCGGTACATTTTCGAGAGTGTGGAGGGCTATCCGGCCATCCTCGACGCCCGTCCGATCCCGTTGCATGGCGAGACCTGGGCGGTCGAGGGCGCCGGTGGAGCGATCCCGGTCGTGACCTTCGACCAGGCCCACGGTCCGATCCGCTCCGTCGGCTACCGTATCGGGCCTGTGGCCTATTCCAGCGATGTGTCCGACCTCGACGAGGCGGCGATCGAGGCGGTGCGCGGCTGCGATCTCTGGATCGTCGACGCCCTGCGCTGGACCCCGCATCCGACCCACGCCCACGTCGAGAAGACGCTGGACTGGATCGCCCGGGCGGGCGTCGAACGCGCCGTTCTGACCAACCTGCACCTCGATCTGGACTACAATGCCCTGAAGGCCGCCGTGCCCGCCCATGTCGACGTCGGGTTCGACGGCTGGTCGGCGCGGCTTTCGCCTTAGACCCGGAGCGCCCGATGAAAAGCCTTCTGCCCCTCGTCTGCGGTTTCACCGCCCTGCTGCTGTCATCGGCGTCCGCCGCCCAGCCGGCGCCGGTCGAGGGCGATTTCACCGCCGCCGACTTCACCCTGTCCTCCGGCGAGTCGCTGCCCGAACTGCGGATGCATTACCGGACCCTGGGTGAGCCGCGGCGCGACGCGGACGGGCGGGTCGGGAACGCGGTCCTGATCCTGCACGGGACCGGCGGAACCGGCGCCCAGTTCCTGTCGCCCCAGTTCGCCAATGAACTGTTCGGGCCGGGCCAACCGCTGGATATCGCGCGCTATTACATCATCCTGCCCGACAACCTTGGCCACGGCGGCTCATCGAAGCCGTCGGACGGGCTGCGGGCGCGGTTTCCGGAATATGGCTACGCCGACATGGTCGAGGCCCAGCGGCGGCTGCTGGTCGACGGGCTGGGGGTGGACCGGGTGCGGCTGATGCTGGGCACCTCTATGGGCTGCATGCACATCTTCGTCTGGGCCGGAACCCATCCGGACTTCGCCGACGCCCTGATGCCCATGGCCTGCCAGCCGACCGCCATCGTCGGCCGCAACCGGCTGTGGCGGACCATGCTCAAGGACGCCATCCGCGGCGATCCGGCCTGGGCGGGCGGCGACTACACCGCCCAGCCGGTCGAGGGGCTGCGCGCGGCGGTCGATCTGCTGCTGCTGGCCGGCTCGGCGCCGATGGCCATGCAACAGGACCTGCCGACGCCCGCGGCGGTGGACGAATGGCTGGCGGCGCAGCAGGCGCGGCGCATACCGGCGCTGGACGCCAATGACCTCTGGTATCAGGTCAATGCCTCGTTCGACTACGATCCCTCGGCCGGGCTGGAGCGGATCACGGCGCCAATGACCTGGATCAATTCGGCGGACGACTTCATCAACCCGCCCGAGCTGGGACTGGCCGAGCAGTTCATCCCGCGGATCGCCGGGGTCCGCTACCGCCTGATCCCCAACAGCCCCGGCGGCAAGGGACACGGGACCCACACCTGGGCGGTTTTCTGGAAGCAGGACCTGATCGACCTGCTGGCGCGGACCGAAGACTAGCCGCCCAGCAGCCGCGCCGCCTGCGGGGCGAAATAGGTCAGAACCCCGGCGCAGCCGGCGCGCTTGAAGGCGTGCAGGCTCTCGAGGATGGCCCGGTCCTCGTCCAGCCAGCCGTTGGCCATGGCCGCCCGCATCATCGCGTATTCACCGGACACCTGGTAGGCGAAGGTCGGGACCTTGAATGTCTCGCTAACCCGCTGAACGATATCGAGATACAGCATGCCCGGCTTGACCATGACGGCGTCCGCGCCTTCGCTGATGTCCATGGCCACCTCGCGCAGGGCCTCGTCGGAATTGGCATGGTCCATCTGGTAGGTCTTCTTGTCTCCGGTCAGGGCCTTGGCCGAGCCGACGGCGTCGCGATACGGCCCGTAGAAGGCCGAGGCGTATTTGGCGGCATAGGACAGGATCAGCACGTCGTGGAAGCTGTTGGCCTCCAGCGCCTCGCGGATGGCCTGGACGCGACCGTCCATCATGTCCGAAGGGGCGACCACATCGGCGCCGGCGTGGGCGTGGATGAAGGCCTGTTCGGCGAGGCGTTCGAGGCTGGCGTCATTGAGGACGCGACCGTCCTCGACCACGCCGTCGTGGCCGTGGTCAGTGTAGCAGTCCAGCGCCACGTCGGTGATGACGCCGATTTCGGGCGCGGCGTCCTTGATGGCCTTGATGCAGGCGGGGATCAGGCCGTCGGGGTCGGTCGCGCCCGTGCCGATGGCGTCCTTGAGGGCGCCGTCGACATTGGGGAACAGGGCCACGGCGGGGATGCCGATGTCGCGGGCCTCGACGGCGGCGGCGGCTGCCGCCCTGGGCGACAGGCGGAAGACGCCGGGCATTGAGGCGACCGGAACCCGGTCCTCGGCGCCGTCATGGACGATCAGGGGCCAGACGAGGTCGGCGGGGGTCAGCACGGTCTCGGCCACCAGCCGGCGCACCCAGGGCGACGAGCGCAGGCGGCGGGGACGGGCGTAAGGGAAGGCGGCGGGGGCGAACGGCTGGGTCATGCAGGCGGCTTATCGCACCCCACTCCTTTCGTCATCCTCCGGCAAGCCGCGCCTTCGCGGCGCAGACCGGGGGACCCAGCGGCGCCCGCAGGGCGATGCCGGATGCAGGCGCGACCTCGGCAGGTTCGCGCTCTCGCGCGCCGCTGGGTCCCCCGGTCTCGCTGCGCTCGCCGGAGGATGACGAAAGGGTTGGGATGACGGGAGCGCCAAGCATGGCTAGAAGCGCGTTCGACCTCGTACAGGACTGCCTCCCATGGACTTCGCCCTCAACGACGACCAGCGCGCCATCCAGGACGCGGCCCGGCAGTTCGCCGAGGCCGAACTGGCCCCGCACAGCGGCGAATGGGACGAGACAAAACATTTCCCGGTCGATGTCATGCGTCTCGCCGCCGAGATGGGCTTCTGCGGCATCTACACCAGCGAGGAACACGGCGGCATGGCGCTGGGCCGGGTCGAAGCCGCGCTGATCTTCGAGGAACTCTCGCGCGGCGACGTGTCCACGGCCGCCTTCATCTCGATCCACAACATGGCCACGTGGATGATCGACAAATTCGGTTCGGACGAGCTGCGCGGCCGTTATGTGCCCTCGCTGGTGACGATGGAGAAGATCGCCAGCTATTGCCTGACCGAACCGGGCTCGGGCTCCGACGCCGCCGGCCTGCGCACCACGGCGAAACGCGACGGCGACCACTGGGTGCTGAACGGCTCCAAGGCCTTCATCTCGGGGGCGGGGACGTCGGACGTCTATGTCGTCATGGCGCGCACCGGGGCGGACGGGCCGAAGGGCATCTCCACCTTCGTGGTCGACAAGGACGCCCCGGGCCTGAGCTTCGGGGCGCAGGAGAAGAAGATGGGCTGGAACAGCCAGCCCACGGCCATCGTCTCCTTCGACGACTGCCGCATCCCGGCGTCCAATCTGCTGGGCAAGGAAGGCGACGGCTTCCGCTACGCCATGATGGGTCTGGACGGCGGCCGGCTGAACATCGCCGCCTGTTCGCTGGGCGGGGCGCGACTGGCGCTGGAGACCACCCAGGCCTATGTCACCACGCGAAAACAGTTCGGCAAGCCATTGTCTGACTTCCAGAACACCCAGTTCAAACTGGCCGACATGGCGACCCAGCTGGACGCCTGCCGCCTGCTGGTCCTGCGCGGCGCCTGGGCCATGGACACCCGCCACCCCGAGGCGACCAAATGGTGCGCCATGGCCAAGCGGTTCGCCACCGACGCCTGTTTCCAGATCGCCGACGAAGCGCTCCAGCTCCATGGCGGCTACGGCTATCTGAAGGACTATCCCCTGGAGCGGATCGTGCGCGACCTGCGGGTCCACCGGATTCTTGAGGGGACCAATGAGATCATGCGGGTGATCACGGCGCGGGAGATGCTGCGGCAGTGAGTTTAGGGGGAAAGAAAAGAAGAGCTCAGCAGCCTGGAGTTTGAGGAAATCGGACCTCGTGGTAAGCTGACCATTATGGTCAGGAGCGTCTGGGATGCGTGAAGTTGGTGTGCTGGAAGCCAAGACGATGTTCACCAGCCTGATCGCCGAGGTGGAGCGGACGGGCGAGGGAGTGCTGGTGACCCGGCGAGGCAAGGCGGCGGTGAAGATCGTTCCGGTGACGCCGACACGCGAGAGGTCGACGCCGGAGCAGCGCACCGCCGTGGCGGAAGACATCATCGCCTGGCGGGACGCCCAGCCCTCCGATGACGCGCTTGCGGCCATGAGCTGGGATGACATCAAGCGAGCGATCCGCAATGAAGACCGTCACGATTGACGCTTCGTGCGCTATCAGCTGGCTCTTCGCCGAGCAGCGCACGCTAGCGGCGGATCGTCTCCTGCTGGATGGCGAGGTCTACAGGACGGCTCCCGACGTATTTGTCTGGGAACTCGGCAATTTCATTTCACTACGGGCGGGGCAGGGTCGCGTCGATCCGGCGGTCTTGCGAGAAAAGCTGGACCAACTTGACGTTAGGCTGGGTGCGCCGCGTGATCGGGATGCGACCCTGGCTTTGATTCCGCCAGCCGTGTTTCACCGGCTCAGTCTGTTCGACACGGCCTACCTGCTTCATGCCCTCGGCCATGGCGGCTCCCTGGCTACGCGAGACGGCCCGCTGCTGGACGCGGCGGTGGCCGCTGGCGTGGACGTCTTCGACCTTCGCGACTAAGCGAGGCGCCATGAGTCCCGAATCCGAAGTCCTGACCCGCGTCGATTCCGGCGTCGGCCGCATCACCCTGAACCGGCCCAAGGCGCTGCACGCCCTGAACCGCGCCATGTGCGAGGCGATGACCGACGCCCTGCTGGCGTGGCGTGAGGACGACGCGGTGGAATCCGTGCTGATCGACCATGCCGGCGAGCGCGGTTTCTGCGCGGGCGGCGACATCCGCATGATCGCCGAGAGTGGGGCGGGGGACGGGTCGGAGGCCAGGGCCTTCTTCAAGGTCGAATACCGGCTGAACCACCTCATGTTCGAGTACCCGAAGCCGATCACGGCGATCGTCGACGGCATCGTCATGGGCGGCGGGGTGGGCATCAGCGAACCCGCCGATGTCCGCATCGCCACCGAACGCACCACCTACGCCATGCCGGAGACCGGCATCGGCCTGTTCCCCGATGTCGGCGGCGGCTGGTTCCTGCCACGCCTGCCCAGCCAGACCGGCGTCTGGCTGGCCCTGACCGGGGCGCGGCTGAAGGCGGCCGATACGGTGGCGCTGGGAATCCACACCCATTTCGTGCCCTCGGACCGCATAGAGGCTCTGAAGGCCGCCCTGCTGGCGCATCCCGCCGAGCCGAAAACCGTCGCCGACACCCTGGCCTCTGATCCGGGCCCGGCGCCCACGGCGGGCCTTCACGAGGCCATCGACCGGCTGTTCGCCTTCGACACGGTCGAGGACATCTTCGCCGCGCTGGAGGCCGACGGATCCGACTGGGCGCTGGCGCAGCTGGTGACACTGAAGACCAAGTCGCCGCAGTCGCTGAAGGTGACCCTGCGCCAGCTGCGGCTCGGCGCGACCCATGAGTCCTTCGCCGCCAACATGGCGCTGGAGTACCGGCTGGGCGGACGGGTGGTCCGGACCCATGATTTCCAGGAGGGCGTCCGGGCCGTGGTGGTGGACAAGGACAATACGCCGAACTGGTCGCCCGCCGATCTGGCCGGCGTCAGCGATTCGGACCTCGACCGGCTGTTCGCGCCCCTGCCGGCGGACGAGGAATGGACGCCGCTGCCCTGAACCGCGCGTCCGCGGCTCTTGCTCCGAACGCCGTTCCGCGCGCAGATGCGCCCGCCGCTTCGGGAGAGAAAGTCATGCGCCGTCTTCTGCTATCCGCCGCCGCCCTGCTGACGCTGACCGGCTGCGTCATGGTCGTGTCAGACGACGGCGGGGCCGACGGCTGGTCCGGGACGGTCGAATGGGGCGCCGACGCGGAAGGCCATTATGCGGCGGCGATCGCTGATCCGCGCCGTCCGGCGGACGAAGTGGCCCGCGACGATTTGAGGAAACCGGCCGCCATGCTCGCCTTCGGCGGGGTGCAGCCCGGCGACCGTATCGCCGACATCCGGCCGGAGGAGGGGTATTTCACCCGCCTGTTCGCCCATGTGGTGGGCGAGACCGGTCGCGTCTACGCCTTCGTCCCGACCCGCACGGCCGCCCGCGAGACGCCCCTGGCCCGGGGGCTCGCTGAGACCTACGGCAATGTCACGGCGCTCGAGGGCGCGCTGGACGGCATGACCTTTCCCGAGCCGCTGGACGCGGTCTTCATGGTGCAGGAGTACCATGACTTCCACATCCCGGCCTTCGGCGTGGATGTGAACCGGATGAACCGGGCCGTGTACGACGCCCTGAAGCCCGGCGGCTACTACGTCGTCATCGACCACGCCGGCCGGCCGGGGACCGGCATTGGGGAGGTGCAATCGTTGCACCGGATCGAAGGCGAGTTCCTGAAGCGCGAGGTCGAGGCGGCGGGCTTCGTCTTCGACGGCGAGAGCGACGCCATTCGCAATCCGGCGGACGACCGGTCGGTCAATGTCTTCGACGCGGCCATTCGCGGCCGCACCGACCAGTTCGTCTATCGATTCCGCAAACCGGGCTGACGCCGATCGCGGTCAGGTCTAGCATGAGCTGTCGGCGCCCGCGCGGCGCCATGGGAGGATCCGTCATGCGCCGTTCCGTCGTTCTGGCCGCCGTGGCGGTGATGAGCCTGTCGTCCCTCGGCTGTATGGCGGGCATGGGCGCCCCCTCTGCGCCCCTGCTGCCGGTCGACTATGCCGCGGCCCTGGCGGATCCGGTCCGGCCGGCCGAGGACCGCGCCCGGGATGAGGCCCGCCACACCGCCGAGACCCTGGCCTTCGCCCAGGTCCGGCCGGGGCAGAAGGTCGCCGACATGATCATCGGCGGCGGCTATTTCACCCGCGTCTTCTCCGCCGCCGTCGGCCCGCGAGGCCGGGTCACGGCCTGGCAACCGGCCGAGTTCATCGCCTTCCAGGCCAGCTATGGCGAAAGCCTGACCACGGTCGACGCCCTGGCCAATGTCGACGGCATCCGCTCGCCGATCGCCACCCCGGACTTCCCGGCGGGGCTGGACCTGGTCTTCACGGCCCAGAACTATCACGACCTGCACCTCAGCATCGCCCCGCCCGACACCGCGTCCCGCGTCAATGCCGCCGTGTTTCAGGCCCTGAAGCCGGGCGGCCTCTATGTCGTCATCGACCACCATGCGGTCGCCGGCTCTCCCCTGACGGCGTCCAATACGGTGCACCGCATCGACATCGAGGCGGTCAAGCGGGAGGTCATGGCCGCCGGCTTCGTGCTGGATGGCGAGAGCGACATCCTGGCCAACGCCGCCGATCCCCTGACCGCCAGTGTCTTCGACGGCACGATCCGCGGGCGCACCAGCCAGTTCATGCTGCGGTTCAGAAAGCCGGGCTGATCAATTTCGCGCCGGGCGCTGGCGACGACGCGGACGAGCGGCTAACCCTCCCGCCAGACTTACGGGAGACGACGCCATGACCCTCAAGATCGCCTTCATCGGCCTCGGCAACATGGGCGGCGGGATGGCCGCCAACCAGGCGAAGGCCGGCCACGCCGTCGCCGCCTTCGACCTGTCGCAGGCCGCCCTGGACCGCGCCGCCGCCGCGGGCTGCACGCCTGCGGGATCGGTCGCCGAGGCGGTCAAGGACGCGGATGTCGTCATCACCATGCTGCCCGCCGGTCCACACGTGCTGAAGGTCTGTTCGGAACAGATCATCGGCGCGGCCCCGACCTCGGCCCTGCTGCTGGATTGCTCGACCATCGACGTCGACACGGCGCGCAAGGTCGCCGGCCTGGCCAGGGATGCGGGTTACGCCTTCGCCGACGCCCCCGTGTCCGGCGGCACCATGGCGGCGGACGCCGGGACCCTGGCCTTCATGGTCGGCTGCGACGAGCCCGATTTCGCCCGCATCGAGGCGGCGCTGGAGCCGATGAGCCGCGCGACCTTCCGCGCCGGGGACCACGGGGCGGGGCAGGCGGCCAAGATCTGCAACAACATGATCCTCGGCATCACCATGCTGGGCACCTGCGAGGCCATCGGCCTGGCCGAGAAGCTGGGCCTCGACCCGATCAAGATGTTCGACATCGTCGCCAAATCCTCCGGCCAGAGCTGGTCGACGACCACCTACTACCCCTGGCCCGGCCCGGTGCCGACCGCGCCGTCCAACCGCAACTATGACGGCGGTTTCGCCACGGCCATGATGCTGAAGGACCTGAAACTGGCCCAGGACGCGGCGGCCAAGGTCGGGGCGAGCACCCCGCTGGGCGCCCAGACCGAGGCCCTGTTCCAGATGTTCAACGGCCTCGGCTACGGCGGCCGCGACTTCTCCGCCATTCTGCAGATGCTGCGCGGCAAGCTGGACGAACTGCCCAGGGATTGATCTCGCGCAAAGCCGGTCAGGGGCATCCGGGCCAGTCTTCCGCATGTCCAGAGTCGGTCCTGAGAATCGTTATCAATTAGTAGCTTGCGACGATTTGGTCGCGGCTCCGGATAGACTTGAGGGGCCGTTCGGCGCACATAGCGCCCAACAGACATCCGCCAGACACGGGCCGACTTTGTTCGACTACAGGGCCGCATTCCAGACTGCCGTTGAGCAGGTCAAGAGCGAGGGACGCTATCGCGTCTTCGCTGATCTCAAGCGCGTGCGCGGTCAATTCCCGAAAGCCATTCGCCGCCGCGAGGACGGGTCCGAGCAGGACGTCATCGTCTGGTGTTCGAACGACTATCTCGGCATGGGCCAGCATCCGGTGGTGCTCGAGGCCATGCAGGCCGAGATCGAGGCGGTCGGCGCCGGCGCCGGCGGCACCCGCAACATCTCCGGCACGACCCGGTCGGCGGTCGATCTGGAGGCCGAGCTGGCCAGCTGGCACCAGAAGGAAGCGGCCCTGCTGTTCACCTCGGGCTATGTCGCCAACGAGGCGACCCTGACCACGCTGCAGCGCATCCTGCCGGGGCTGATCATCTTCTCCGACAGTCTGAACCACGCCTCGATGATCGCCGGCATCCGCAACGGCGGCTGCGAGCGGCACATCTACGCCCACAACGATCTGGAGCATCTGGAGGCCCTGTTGCGCGACGCGCCGGCCGAGGCGCCCAAGCTGATCGCCTTCGAGAGCGTCTATTCGATGGACGGCGACATCGCCGACCTGGGCGGCACGATCGCCCTGGCCCGCAAATACGGCGCCCTGACCTATCTCGACGAAGTCCACGCGGTCGGCCTGTACGGCGCCACGGGCGCGGGCGTGGCCGAGCGCGACGGGGTGCTGGACGGCATCGACATCGTCGAATGCACCCTCGGCAAGGCCATCGGCGTCATGGGCGGCTACATCGCCGCCGACGCGGTGATCATCGACGCGGTGCGCAGCTGGGCCTCGGGCTTCATCTTCACCACCAGCCTGCCGCCGGCCCTGACCGCGGGCGCCCTGGCCTCGGTGCGCTGGCTCAAGGCCCATCCCGAGGTGCGCGAGGCGCATCAGGAACGCGCCGCCACCCTCAAGGCCCGCCTCGCCGCGGCCGGGATCCCGGTCATGGAGTCGGAAAGCCACATCGTGCCGGTGTTCGTGGGCGACCCGGTCCACACCAAGATGATCTCGGACATGCTGCTGGAAGAGCACGGCGTCTATGTCCAGCCGATCAACTATCCGACCGTGCCCAAGGGCACCGAGCGGCTGCGCTTCACCCCCTCGCCCAACCACACCGACGCCATGATGGACGACCTCGTCCGCGCCATGGACCGGCTGTGGACCCACTGCAACGTGGCGCGCCTCCCTGCCGTCGCCTGACGACATCGGCGAGGTCATCGTCGAATTGACCCGCAACGGGGCGTATCTGAAATGCTCGGCCGTGCACGTCGCCACGGGCATTGAGGTTTCCGCGATCGGCCCCGTGGCCGAGCGGGCGGGCCTCGAACGGATCGCTATCGGCAAGTTGAAGCGGGCCCTCGCCGCCCGCTGACCACAAGATGTTGTGGTCCCCGGCGGTCAGGCCTAAATGAAGCGCCGCAGATTTCGGGGACTTCACGTGACCGCCTTCACCCATGCCGACTATTTCTCGAAGAGCCTCGCCGAGGCCGATCCCGACATCTTCGGCGGCATCCAGGGTGAGCTCGCGCGCCAGAAGGAGCAGATCGAACTGATCGCCTCCGAGAACATCGTCTCGAAGGCGGTGCTGGAGGCGCAGGGCTCGGTCCTGACCAACAAATACGCCGAGGGCTATCCGGGGCGCCGCTACTATGGCGGCTGCGAATATGTCGACGTCACCGAGAATCTCGCCCGCGAGCGCGCCAAACAGCTGTTCGGCTGCGCCTTCGCCAACGTCCAGCCGCACTCGGGCGCCCAGGCCAACCAGGCGGTGTTCCAGGCCCTGCTGACCCCCGGAGACACCTTTCTCGGCATGGATCTCGCGGCCGGGGGGCATCTGACCCACGGCTCGCCCGCCAACCAGTCCGGAAAATGGTTCCGGCCGGTGACCTACAAGGTCCGCGAGAGCGACTGCCTGATCGATTATGACCACGTCGCCGAAATGGCGGAAAAGGAGAAGCCGAAGCTGATCCTGGCCGGCGCCTCGGCCTACAGCCGCCACATCGACTTCAAGCGGTTCCGCGAGATCGCCGACAGTGTCGGGGCGTATCTGATGGTCGACATGGCCCACTATGCGGGCCTGATCGCGGGCGGCGTCTATCCCGACCCGCTGCCGCACGCCCATGTCGTCACCACCACCACCCACAAGACCCTGCGCGGGCCGCGCGGGGGCATGGTGCTGTCGAACGACATCGAACTGGGCAAGAAGATCAATTCGGCCGTCTTCCCCGGTCTGCAGGGCGGGCCGCTGGAGCATGTCATCGCCGCCAAGGCCGTGGCCTTCGGCGAGGCGCTGAAGCCGGAATTCAAACTCTATGCGCGGCAGGTGGTGACCAATGCCCAGGCCCTCGCCGCGGTGCTGGTCGAGCGCGGGGCGGCCATCGTCTCGGGCGGCACCGACAGTCATCTGATGCTGGTCGACCTCCGGCCCAAGGGCGTGACCGGCAAGGCCACCGAGGCGGCGCTCGAACACGCCCTGATGACCTGCAACAAGAACGGCGTGCCGTTCGACACGGCCCCCTTCACCGTCACCTCGGGCGTCCGCCTGGGCACCCCGGCCGGCACCACCCGCGGCTTCGGCGTCGGCGAGTTCCAGCAGGTCGGCCACTGGATCGCCGATGTAGTGGACTCGATGAAAGGCGCGGACGAGGCCGACGCCGGCGTGTCGCAACGCGTGGCGGGCGAGGTGCGTGAGCTCACGCGTCGCTTCCCGATCTACGGATAACCGTCTGATGAAATGCCCCTTCTGCGGAAATCAGGACACCCAGGTGAAGGACAGCCGCCCGTCCGACGACGGCGCCGCCATCCGCCGCCGCCGGTCCTGCCCGCAGTGCAGCGGGCGGTTCACCACCTTCGAGCGGGTGCAGCTGCGCGAACTGATGATCCTCAAGCGCAACGGCCGCCGCACGCCGTTCGACCGCGACAAGCTGGAGCGCTCGCTGAACGTCGCCCTTCGCAAACGCCCGGTCCAGGCTGAACAGGTCGAACAGCTGGTTAGCCGCATCACCCGCCAGCTGGAAAGCCTCGGCGAGACCGAGATCCCGTCCTCGACCGTCGGCGACTTCATCATGAAGGCGCTGAAGGGCGTCGATGAGGTCGCCTACGTCCGCTACGCCTCGGTCTACAAGGATTTCCGCCACACCGGCGACTTCGCCCGGTTCCTCGGCGACGAGGGTCTGGACGAGAGCTGATGCCCGCCTCGAACCAGAGGGTTCGCGTCACGCTGAAGCTGGCCACCTCGCTGGACGGCCGGATCGCGACCGCCTCCGGGGAAAGCAAATGGATCACCGGCGACGCGGCGCGGCTGGAAGGTCACCGCCTGCGCGCCGCCCATGACGCCGTTCTGGTCGGCGTCGAGACGGTGCTGGCCGACGATCCGGAACTGACGGTTCGACTGCCCGGCCGTCCGGTCGATCAGCCGCTGCGGGTGGTGCTGGACAGCCGGCTGCGGACTCCGGCGACGGCGAAGGTGGCGAGCGGCGGCGACACCCTGATCCTGACCGTCGCCGAGCCGTCGCTCGTCGGCGCTGCGGTCGTCGAGCGTGTCGAGGCCGAAGCCGGCCGCCCGTCCGTCGCCGCCTGTCTTTCGGCGCTCAGGCAGCGCGGCGTATCGTCGGTCCTGATCGAGGGCGGCGGTCAGGTGGCCGCGAGTTTCCTGCGCGCCGGTCTGGTCGACCGGCTGGAGTGGTTCCGCGCCCCGATCCTGCTGGGCGGGGAGGGTCGTCCCTGTGTGGCCGCGCTCGCCCTTGCGAAGCTGGCTGACGCCCCCAGATTCCTGCGCCTTGCGGTCGAGCCTTGCGGTGACGACCTGTGGGAGCGCTACGAAAGGCTCTGATGTTTACCGGGATCGTCACAGACATCGGCCGCGTCCGTTCGGTTCGCCAGACCGTCCGTGACCGCCGCTATGAGATCGAGACCGCCTGGGACACGGCCGGCATCGACCTCGGCGCCTCGATCAGCCACGCCGGCTGCTGCCTGACCGTTACCGAAAAGGGCCCCGGCTGGTTCGCGGTCGAGGTTTCCGGGGAAACCCTGTCGAAGACCACGCTCGGGGAATGGCGCGAGGGCGATCCGGTCAATCTGGAGCGGGCCGCGAAACTGGGCGACGAACTGGGCGGCCATATCGTCTCGGGCCATGTGGACGGGCTGGGCCGGGTCGTCTCGGTGACGCCGGAAGGCGGCTCGCACCGGATCGATATCGAGGCCCCAGCGCCGCTGCACCGCTATATCGCCGCCAAGGGCTCGATCACGGTCGACGGGGTGTCGCTGACGGTGAACACGGTCGAGGGCGAGGTCTTCGGCCTGAACATCATTCCCCACACCTGGGAAGCGACCACGCTGGGCGGGCTGAAACCGGGCGATGCGGTCAATCTGGAGATCGACATGCTGGCGCGATACCTCGCGCGGTGGCAGGAGACGGCGTGATGGCCAATACAATCATTCTCGCCTCGGACATGTTCGACAGTCCGATCAGCCCCATCGAGGACATCCTCGAGGACGCCCGCAACGGCAAGCCCTACATCCTCGTCGACGCCGAGGACCGGGAGAACGAGGGCGACATCATCATTCCGGCCCAGTTCGCCACGCCGGACCAGATCAATTTCATGGCCCGCCACGCCCGCGGCCTGATCTGCCTCGCCATTACCGCCGACCGCGCCCGCCAGCTACGCCTGCCGCCGATGGCCGCCGAGAATCGCGAGAGCATGGGCACGGCCTTCACCGTCTCGATCGAGGCGAAGGAGGGGGTCACCACCGGCATCTCCGCCGCCGACCGCGCCCGCACCGTGCAGGTGGCGGCCGATCCGGCCCGGGGCGCCGACGACATCGTCTCGCCGGGCCATGTCTTCCCCCTGGTGGCCCGCGACGGCGGCGTGCTGGTCCGCACCGGCCACACGGAGGCGGCGGTCGACATCTCGCGCATGGCGGGGCTGACCCCCGCTGGCGTCATCTGCGAGATCATGAACGACGACGGCTCGATGGCGCGGATGCCCGATCTGGTCGCCTTCGCCCAGCTGCACGGGCTGAAGATCGGCACCATCGCCGATCTGATCGCCTATCGCCGCCGCACCGAACGCTATGTCGAACGGGTCATGGACACGCCGTTCGAGAGCATCCACGGCGGGCCTTTCCGGCTGATGCTGTACCGGAACATCATCGAGGGCCACGAACACATCGCGCTGGTCCACGGCAAGATCGAGCCGGGCAAGCCGACGCTGGTGCGGATGCACCAGGTCGATTTCGCCGCCGACATTCTCGGCCATGTCGAGGCGCGCCAGAACTATGTGCCCCAGGCGTTGAAGGCGATCAGCGGCCATGACGGGGCCGGCGTCACCGTCTTCCTGCGCGACCCGGACCTGCATGGTCTGGCCGAGCGTCTGGCCGGGGTCGAAAAGCCCGCGGCCGTCGATCGGTCGATCCGCAACTACGGCGTCGGGGCCCAGATCCTGCTGGATCTCGGGGTGCGCGACATGATCGTGATGAGCTCGACCCGCCCCAACCCCGCCGCGCTCGAGGGCTACGGCCTGCGCATCGTCGGCTGGCGCGACATGGACGGAGAAGACCAATCCTGAGCGATCCCTACCGCGTCCTCATCGTCGAGGCCCGCTTCTATGACGATCTGGCCGACGCCCTGCTGGAAGGGGCGAAGGACGCCCTGCGCGCGCAGAATGTCATGTTCGACGTGATCTCCGTGCCCGGCGCGCTGGAAGTGCCGACGGCCATCGCCCTGGCGGTCGAGGCCGGCCGCTATCCGACCGCCCCGCGCTACGACGGCTTCGTCGCCCTGGGCTGCGTGATCCGGGGGGAGACCTATCATTTCGAGATCGTCTCGGATCAGTCGGCGGCGGGGATCACCCAGCTGGGGCTCAACGGCGTCGTCATCGGAAACGGCATCCTGACGACCGAGAACGAAGAGCAGGCCTGGGCTCGCGCCCGCGTCAGCGAGGGTGACAAGGGCGGCGGCGCGGCGCGCGCCTGTCTGGACCTCATTGCCTTGCGCAAGCGGCTGCGCGTAGGACTGGGCGCGTGACCGAACCCGCCAGCCTCCAATCCGTGCTCGAGCAACTCGCCGAGGCCGAAAAACAGCGCGCCGAGCCGCAGCTGACCAGCCGCCAGCGGCGCGCCCGCACGGTCGCCCGTCTCGCCGCCGTCCAGGCCCTCTATCAGATGGAACTGGCCGGCGAGGGCGTGGACACCGTCATCACCGAATTCTCGAACCACCGCTTTGATTCCGACATGGAGGGCGAGCCGCTGGCCGAGGCCGATGAGGCGTATTTCGCCGAAATCGTGCGCGGCGTGGTCGGGGGGCAGAAGGACATCGACACGGCGGTCAAGGCCCGGCTGGCCTCGAACTGGCGGCTGGAGCGGCTGGATTCCACCCTGCGGGCCCTGCTCCGGGCCGGGGCGTGGGAGCTGCGCGACCGACAGGACGTGCCGCGCGAGATCGTGATCGACGAGTACGTCGAACTGGCCAAGGCCTTCTTCGACGACGCCGAGGCGAAATTCGTCAATGCGGCGCTGGACGGCGTCGCCCGGGATGTCCGGCCCAGGGGATAGGTGAGCCATGCCCGCGGTCGATGTCGCCGGCGAGTTCGAGACCATCCGGCGGCTGTTCGCGCCGCTGGCCCATCCGGAATGGGGCCGGGGCCTGGCGGACGACGTGGCCGTGGTGCCGTCGCGACCGGGCCACGACCTGGTCCTGACCAAGGACGCCATCGTCGAGGGGGTGCATTTCCTGCCCAACGATCCGCTCGATACCGTGGCGCGCAAGCTGATGCGGGTGAACCTGTCCGACCTGGCGGCCAAGGGGGCCGAGCCGTTCGGCTATCTGCTGGCCTGCCACTGGTCGCCGCGCTGCGGCTGGCCCGAACGGGTGACCTTCTGCGACGGGCTGCGCGTCGATCAGAAGGCGTTCGGCGTCGCGCTTCTGGGCGGGGATACGGTCGCCACGCCGGGTCCGGCCAGCTTCTCCATGACCTTTCTGGGCTGGACGCCGAAGGGCCGCACCGTCGGCCGGGCCGGGGCGCGGGCCGGCGATCTGGTGTTTGTCACAGGGGCCATCGGCGACGGCTGGCTGGGCCTTGAGGCGATACAGGAGCGGCTCTCTCTCGATCCCGAGCGTCTCGCGGCCCTGTCCGACCACTTTCGGACGCCGACGCCGCGCATCGACTTCGCCCTGCCGATCCGCGACATGGCGAGCGCGGCGATCGATGTCTCGGACGGCCTGATCGCCGATCTGGGTCATCTGGCCGAGGCGGGCGGGGTGGGCGTCGAGATCGATCTCGAGACCGTGCCGCTGTCGTCCGCCGGCCAGGCCTGGTTCGACGGCCGGGTCGATGAGCAGGCGGCGCTGGAGAAGCTGGTCACGGGCGGCGACGACTATGAGATCGCCTTCACCGCTTCGGCGCGGGACGAGGCCGCCCTGCGGCGGGAGGCCGAACGTCGTCACCTGCGCCTGACCCGGATCGGCCGGGTAACGGCGGGGCAGGGCGTCGTCGCCCGTTTCGGCGGTCAGAGGGTCCCCTTCGACCGGCCCGGCTTCACCCACGGCTGACAACGAAATCTCAAGGCCTGACGGTCACGGTGACGGGATGCGCCGTCGTGACCTCATCGCCGCCACCGCCGCCCTGTCCGCAGTCGCCCCGGCGGCGCTGGCGGAGGATGCGCCGTCGGGCGGCCAGAGCCTGAGCATGCCGGGCGTCGGTCTGCCGATCATCGTGGGCGGGCGGCTGCGCAACTATGTCTTCGTTTCGCTGCGCCTGCATCTCGGCGGTTCGGCGACGCCGGAGACCATGCGCGCCAAGGAAGCCTTCCTGCGCGACGCCCTGGTCCGCGCCGGTCACCGGACGCCCTTCGTGGTGGCGGATGACTGGACCCGAATCGATCCGGCCGCCCTGTCCGCCAGCCTGATGCGGTCGGCGAACACCATCGCCGGACGGGGCTCGGTCACGCGGGTCGAGATCGTCAGCCAGGCCCCGCGCCGCCGGATCGGCGTCCCGTCCCGCTGATCGACATTCGCCTGTTGCGTCGGCCTCCGGCATTTGGCACGTTTCCGCCGCAATTCCCCATGGACGTGATAGGCGTCCGTTGCGCACGGGGGGACCGGAAGGCGGAAAGAGGCGAATAACGCCCGCCGCGCCAAGGAACCGGGCGTCCTTTGATTCACAGGACTTGGAAACGTCATGAGCAACTATCTGTGGCTGGTCATCGCCGCAGGCGCGCTGGGGGTCCTTTACGGGCTCGTCCAGACCGCCTCGCTGATGAAGGCCAGTACCGGCAACGACAAGATGCGCGAGATCGCCGCCGCGATCCAGGAAGGCGCCTCGGCCTATCTGAAGCGGCAGTACACGACCATCGCCATGGTCGGGGTGGTCATCCTGATCGCGGCCTACCTTCTGATCGGCGAATGGGCCGCCATCGGCTTCGTCATCGGCGCGGTCCTGTCGGGCCTGGCCGGGTTCGCCGGCATGCTGATCTCGGTGCGGGCCAATGTCCGCACGGCGCAGGCCGCGTCGGAGAGCCTCGGCAAGGGTCTGGACCTCGCCTTCCGCTCGGGCGCCATCACCGGCATGTTCGTGGCGGGCGGCGCGCTTCTGGGCGTGGCCGGCTACTACGCCATCCTGACGGCCGGCATGGGCTTCGAGCCGACCAGCCGTGAAGTGATCGACGGCCTTGTGGCCCTGGGCTTCGGCGCCTCGCTGATCTCCATCTTCGCCCGTCTGGGCGGCGGCATCTTCACCAAGGGCGCCGACGTGGGCGGCGACATGGTGGGCAAGGTCGAGGCGGGCATCCCTGAGGATGATCCCCGCAACGCCGCGACCATCGCGGACAACGTCGGCGACAACGTCGGCGACTGCGCCGGCATGGCCGCCGACCTGTTCGAGACCTATGCGGTGACCACGGTCGCCACCATGGTGCTGGCGGCGATCTTCTTCCGCGACCAGCCCTATGTCGACATCATGATGCTGCTGCCGCTGGCTATCTGCGCCGTCTGCATCGTCACCTCGATTATCGGCTCCTTCTTCGTCCGGTTGGGCAAGAGCCAGAACATCATGGGCGCCCTGTACCAGGGGCTGATCGTCACCGGCGTGCTCTCGGCGATCGCGGTCTGGTTCGTCATCGACGGCCTGGTCACCGGTCCGATCGTGACCAACAGCGGTCTGACCATCGAACCGATGAGCCTGTTCTGGTCCGGCATGGTGGGTCTTCTGGTCACCGCCGCCATCGTGGTGATCACCGAATACTACACCGGCTCCAACTTCCGCCCGGTGCGCTCGGTCGCCAACGCCTCGGTCTCGGGGCACGGCACCAACGTGATCCAGGGTCTGGCCGTCTCGCTGGAATCGACCGCCCTGCCGGCGCTGACCATCATCGTCGGCATCATCGTCAGCTTCCAGCTGGCGGGCCTGTTCGGCATCGCCATCGCCACCACGACCATGCTGGGCGTGGCGGGAATGATCGTGGCCCTGGACGCCTTCGGTCCGGTCACCGACAACGCCGGCGGCATCGCCGAAATGGCGGGTCTGCCCAGCGAGGTGCGTCACTCGACCGACGCCCTCGACGCGGTCGGCAACACCACCAAGGCCGTGACCAAGGGCTATGCCATCGGTTCGGCCGGCCTCGGCGCCCTGGTGCTGTTCGCGGCCTATACGTCCGACCTGGACTATTTCGCCGCCAACCCGGACCTCTATCCCTTCTTCGCCGGCATGGCCGAGATCGATTTCGGCCTGACCAATCCCTATGTCGTCGTCGGCCTGCTGTTCGGCGGCCTGCTGCCCTTCCTGTTCGGCGGCATGTCGATGATGGCGGTGGGTCGCGCGGCCGAGTCGGTCGTGGCCGAGGTACGCCGTCAGTTCCGCGAGAACCCGGGCATCATGACCTATGAGGTCAAGCCCGAGTACGGCCGGGCGGTGGATATCCTCACCAAGGCCGCGATCAGGGAGATGATCGTGCCGTCCCTGCTGCCGGTGCTGTCGCCGGTCGTGCTGTTCGTCGCGGTGCTGTCCATCTCGGACAAGGCCACGGCCTTCGCCTCGCTCGGCGCCATGCTGATGGGCGTCATCGTCACCGGCCTGTTCGTGGCCATCTCGATGACCTCCGGCGGCGGCGCCTGGGACAACGCCAAGAAGGTGATCGAGGAGGGCTTCACCGACAAGAACGGCGTCCTCCACGGCAAGGGATCCGAGGCGCACAAGGCTGCGGTGACCGGCGACACGGTCGGCGATCCCTACAAGGACACCTCCGGTCCGGCGGTGAACCCGATGATCAAGATCACCAACATCGTGGCCCTGCTGCTGCTCGCGGTCCTGGCCAGCGGCAAGGTGTTCTGATCCAGCCGAAACTGGCCGCCGCGTCCTGATCGGGACGCGGCGGTCGCCAAAGAAAGAGGCCCCGGAGAGCGATCTCCGGGGCCTTCTTCGTCTTGTTGGGGGATGAGCGGCTATTCCCGGCGCTGCTGGCCCGGCTGGTCCTCGTCGGTGCGGGGCAGCTGGCCGCGGCCGACGTTGCCGAGCAGTTGCTCCAGAATGGTCAGCTGGCGCCCGCGGGTCGGGGTTTCGCGGCTGTTCATGGCGAGCCTCTGTCCGTCGTCGAGACCAAGGGTGCGGACTTCCGACACCAGACCCGCGTCGTTGAAGGTGATCTCGGTCACCGAACGCTGGGTCACCTGGGGCCGGTTGTAGGTGTATTTCTCGGTCACCTGGCTGATGTAGTACCAGATGTTGTCGCGCTCGAAGGTCGAGGTGGTCGACGGCGTGCCCAGCCGGGTCAGCACTGTCTGTTTGGTGTCCGTGCCGGCGACGATGTCGGTCGGCTTGGCGTCGATGGCCTGGAAGCCGTTCTGGCCCACCATTGGAGCGCACGCGCTGGTCAGCGCGGCGGCCGCAACGGCGGCGATCAGGAGGTTGGTACGGAGCATTTGCGGCGCCTGCGACTTCAACAAGGTCTTTGACCTAACCGGACCCGAGCCTTAGTTCAACGGCGCGGCGGAAAAGGGGCCGTATGATCATGCTTCAGAATCTGTTCCGAACCCGTCCCCGCGAGCGTCTGGGTCAGCCGCTGTATGAAGCCGCTGTGCGTCAGGCGCGCGACCCGGCCTTCTATACGCGGTTCGGCGTGGCCGATCGCATAGACGCGCGGTTCGAGCTCTACACCCTGCACGTCCTGCTGCTGGTGATGCGCATGCGCGACGAGGGTGAGCGCGGCGCCGAGGCCGGTCAGGATCTGTTCAACACCTATGTCTCGGCGCTGGACCACGCCCTGCGCGAACTGGGCGTCGGCGATGTCTCGGTCGGCAAGAAGATGCGCAAGCTGGGCGAGGCCCTGTACGGGCGGATGACGGCCTGGGAGGGACCCCTGCGGGACGGCGACGCGGCGGCGCTGGCCGCCGGACTCGCCCGCAATGTGTATGAGAGCGAGGACGCCGAGGCCGGGATCGCCCTGGCCGCCTACGCCATCGCCAGCCGCGCCCGTCTGGCGGCGCAGACTTTCGACGCCGTGGCGGACGCCCCGGAATGGGCGGAGACAGCCGCATGACCCTTCCCGATCTTCCGTACAGCGAGCCGGTTCGCCTGCATCAGGTCGCCGGCGGGGTGAAGCGGACGCTGGAGCCCGACGCGGCGGCCCGGGCGCGGATCGTCAAGGCGCTGGACCTGGCGTCGCTGGACGCCTTCACCGCCGAGATGGATCTGAGGCCCACCGACGCCGGATGGCGCCTGTCTGGCCGCGTCCGGGCCAGCCTGGCCCAGACCTGCGGCATCACCCTGGAGCCCTTGCCGCTCGAGATCGACGCGCCCTTCGTCATCACCCTCGCCGAGGCGGTCGAGGAGGACTCCGACGAGATCGTCATCACCCTCGACGACGAATCGCCTGACCTGATCGAGAACGGTCAGATCGATCTGGGGCAGTATGCGGTTGAACAGCTGGCCCTCAGGCTGGACCCGTTCCCGCGCAAGCCGGGCGCCGAGTTCGTGCAGCCGCCCGAACCCGCTGAAATCTCGCCGTTCGCGGTCCTGAAGCAACTTCGACCCTCCGACGAAGGTTGACGCAGGGGCGGCGCGGTTGCATCCCCCCGATGCGGCGCTATCGTCGCCGAACTGACAAGCGCCGGACTGACGGCGCGACGGAGTCGAAACGGCTTGTCATCCCCGATCCTGATTTCGCTCGACGCCATGGGCGGAGACCACGGTCCGCCGGTCGTGGTGGCCGGCGTCCGCGACTACCGTAAACGGCACGGCGGCGAGGGCGTGCGCTTCCTGCTGCACGGCGACGAGACCGCGATCCGCGCCGAAATGGCCAAACACGGCCTGACGGACGACCTCTGCGCCGTGCGCCATACCGACAAGGTGGTGGCCATGGATGAAAAGCCCGCCCAGGCCATGCGCCGCGGCAAGGGCTCCAGTCTGTGGAACGCGATCGAGGCGGTGAAGTCCGGCGAGGCCGGCGCCGTGGTGTCGGCGGGCAATACCGGCGCCCTGATGGCCATCTCCAAACTGCTGCTGCGGATGTCGGCGCACGGGCTGGAGCGGCCGGCCATCGTCGCCAGCTGGCCCACCCACCGCGGCATTACCGCGGTTCTCGACGTCGGCGCCAATGTCGAGAGCGACGCGGAGCAGCTGATCGAGTTCGCCATCATGGGGGAGGCCTTCCATGCGGCGGTCCACGGCGGCGTCAAGCCGACCATCGGCATCCTCAATGTCGGCTCCGAGGAGATGAAGGGCCACGAAGAGGTCCGGGAGGCGAACCGCATTCTGCGCGAGGGCGGCGCCGGGCTGAACCTCGATTACCGGGGCTTTGTCGAGGGCACCGACATCGCCAAGGGCACGGTCGATGTGGTGGTGACCGACGGCTTCACCGGCAATATCGCGCTGAAGACCGCCGAGGGCGTGGCGCGGTACATTTCGGAACTGATGAAGGCGGCGCTGACGTCGAGCCCGATGGCGAAGGCCGGCGCCCTGCTGGCCCTGCCGGCCCTGAAGCGGATGCGCCAGAAGATCGACCCCAGCGCCATCAACGGCGGGCCGCTGCTGGGCCTCAACGGCATCGTGGTGAAGAGCCACGGGGGCGCCGACGCCAAGGGCTTCGGCAACGCCATCCGCGTGGCGGTCGAACTGGGCCGCAGCGACTATCTGAACAAGGTCAGCGAGAGTTTCAGCCGCCTGACCGCCGTGCTCGAACAGCCGCCCGCCACGCCCGTGGAACCGGCCATGGAGACTTCCCAGTGAGCGTTATCCGCAGCGCCGTGACCGGCGTCGGCTCCTATCTGCCGGAACAGGTCGTAACCAACGCCGACCTGGCGAAATTCGTCGACACTTCCGACGAATGGATCGTCGAGCGCACCGGCATCCGCCAGCGTCACAAGGCCCGGGACGACCAGCCGACCAGCGACTTGGCCGTCGAGGCGGCGAAGCATGCGCTGACCGACGCCGGGCGCACCGCCGCCGAGGTCGATCTGATCATCGTCGCCACCACCACGCCCGACATGACCTTCCCGTCGGTCGCCTCGATCGTCCAGCGCAAGCTGGGCGTGCCGACCTGTATCGCCTTCGATATCCAGGCGGTATGTTCGGGCTTCGTCTATGCGCTCAGCATCGCCGACGGCTTTGTCGCGCGGGGACAGGCGAAATGCGCCCTGGTCATCGGCGCCGAGGAAATGACCCGGCTGATGGACTGGACCGACCGGTCGACCTGCGTCCTGTTCGGCGACGGCGCCGGCTGCGTCGTGGTCGAGCCTCGCGAGGGGCAGGGGACCAAGGCCGACCAGGGGCTGCTGGGGTTCGCCCTGCGCTGCGACGGCACCAAGACCGACCTGCTGTATGTCGACGGCGGCCCGGCCTCGACCGGTACCGTGGGACACCTGCGCATGGCCGGAAACCAGGTCTTTCGCCACGCCGTGGTCAATATCGCCGAGGCCATCACCGCCGCCTGCGCCGCCTCGAACATCGAGGTGGCCGACGTCGACTGGTTCGTGCCGCACCAGGCCAACCAGCGGATCATCAAGGGCGTCGGCGACCGGCTGGGGCTGGACGAGAACAAGGTCATCTCGACCGTGGCCATCCACGCCAACACCTCGGCGGCCTCCATCCCGCTGGCCCTCGACGCCGCGATTCGGGACGGCCGCATCAAGCGCGGCGATCTGGTTCTGCTGGAGGCCATGGGCGGCGGTCTGACCTGGGGCGCCTGCGCGTTTCGTCTGTAGGGCGATTTCCGGCTTTCCATTTGACGACGCTTGGCCTTTTATGTCCGACGACCGACCTTTGGAGGGGAGCGGACCTTTGCCCGAACACCAGACCCTGACGCGCGCGGACCTGTGTGAAGCGGTGCACGACGAAGTCGGCCTTTCCCGGCAGGAGTGCTCGGCCCTGGTTGAACGCACGCTCGAGCTGATCATCGAGTCGCTGGAACGCGGTGAAACCGTGAAACTGTCCGGCTTCGGCGTTTTCCAGGTGCGCGAGAAGCGCGCCCGGATGGGCCGCAATCCCAAGACCGGCCAGCCGGCGGCGATCCATCCGCGGCGGGTCATCAGTTTCCGCGCCTCCCAGATCATGAAGGGCCGGGTTCACGACGCCGTCGTGAGCGCCTGACGCCCGTGGCCAAGAGCCCCAACGCCTTCCGGACCATTTCAGAAGCCGCGACCGAGGTCGGCGCGCCCCAGCATGTGCTGCGGTTCTGGGAGACGAAATTCCCCTTTCTGAGCCCGCTCAAGCGCGCCGGCGGCCGGCGCTTCTACCGGCCGCAGGACGTGGTCCTGCTGAAGGCGGTCAAACGGCTGCTGCATGAGGAAGGCCTGACCATCAAGGGCGTCCAGCGTCTGCACAAGGAGCAGGGGCTGAAGCGGCTGGCCCACTATGGCGATCCGGACGGCGCGGTGGTTTTCGAGCCCGAGGGCGCGGCGCCGCCGACCGTTTCCGCGCCCGCCGCCACGGGCCAGTCGTCGATCCGCCTGCGTCAGGTGCTGGCCGAGCTGGAGGGCGCGCGGGCCCGGCTGGAAGCGGTGCTGTCGAGAAGCGCCTGAGACCGTCTTTTTCGGTTTGCGGCGCCGCGAACCCCGTCTATAGGGAGCGCCTCTCGGAGCGTGGCGCAGCCTGGTAGCGCACTTGACTGGGGGTCAAGGGGTCGCAGGTTCGAATCCTGTCGCTCCGACCATCTTCCTCAATGAAGACGGTTGGTTGAAGGGGTCGCCTCAGGGCGGCCCCTTTGCATTTGGGCGACTCAGCTCTTCCGTCCGCCCTCGGCCCAGCGGAGCAGCGGGATCAATGGCACGCCCCAGGCGATGCCGGCGACCGCGTAGAAGATCAGGTCGATCCACATCGACTCGGGCAGGCGGTCGGCGATGGCGATGACGGCCCAGACATAGAAGGCCAGGAAGGCCAGTGCGCCGACGGCGGCCACGAACCGCCGGGTCCGCGGACCCATCAGCGCTTGTTCCGGAACAGGAAGAAGGCGCCCAGGGCCAGGGCCGAGCCGGCCAGCGACCACAGCACCCAGGTCCATTCGCTCATCGTGCTGACGCCGAAGACGCGCACGGCCAGGAACCAGCCGGCGACGGCGGCGACGGCCGAAACCAGCGAGGTGGCGAACAGGCCGCGGCGGCCGGTCACCAGATCGGCCAGCCAGGCCAGGGCGAAGGCGCCGAGGACGGCGATGACGATGTCGACGTGTTGCAACCGGCCTCTCCAGACTTGCGGCGATGCGACGCCGAAAAGCGACTCGATCTCGCCGCACAGCGGGGGCATACCGCTGGAGCCGGCGCGAACCAGGGTCGCGCGGGCACTGTAACGGTCGGGACGGCAGGCGTCGAATGAAGCGTTTCATCGGTGGCGATCAGAACCGCGCGGTCGCCACCTGGCTGTTCACCTGCGCCGCCCTGGTGTTCGCCATGGTCGTGGTCGGGGGCGTGACCCGCCTGACCGGTTCGGGCCTGTCGATCACCGAATGGAAGCCGATCATGGGCGCCCTGCCGCCGATGAACGCGACCGACTGGAACGAGGCGTTCGAGAAATACCGCGCCATCCCGCAGTACCGGGAGGTCAACGCCGGCATGAGTCTGGCCGAGTTCCGGGGCATCTTCTGGTGGGAATGGGCCCATCGCTTTCTGGGGCGGCTGATCGGCGCGGCCTTCGCCCTGCCGTTCGCCGCCTTCCTGATCCTGCGCCAGATGCCTCGACGGCTGATCGTGCGCTGCGGCGTCCTGCTGGCGCTCGGCGGCCTGCAGGGGCTGATCGGCTGGTGGATGGTGTCCAGCGGCCTGTCGGAGCGGGTCGATGTGGCCCCCGAGCGGCTGGCGGTGCATCTGGGCCTGGCGCTGCTGATCTTCATGGGGCTGATCTGGATCGGGCTGGAGGCCTGGAACGGCGAATCACACAGCCGTTCGCCCGTGGGCTGGAGCCGCGGCGCGGCCATTCTGCTGGGCGCGATCTTCATCCAGTGTCTGCTGGGCGGGCTGGTGGCGGGGGCCAAGGCGGGCTTCGTCTATACAGACTGGCCGCTGATGAACGGGGCGATCCTGGCGCCGGTCGACTGGGGCGGCGGCGGACTGGCCTTCCTGCACGATCAGGCGCTGGTCCAGTTCAATCACCGCATCTGGGCCTATGGGCTGCTGATCGGCGGGACCGTCTATGCCGTTCAGGCGTGGCGCTGGCGGCTGGCCGAGGGGCTGGGCGCGGCGGCCTTCGCCGTGGCAGCGGTCCTGTGGCTGCAGGCCCTGCTGGGGATCGCCACCCTGATGAACGCCACGCCGTTGTGGCTGGGCGCCCTGCATCAGGCGGGGGCGGCCCTGGTGCTCGGAGTCGCGGCGGTCAATCTGTGGCTGGTCAGGCGCTCGCAGGCGCGGCTGTTTACGTCCGGACCGAGGTCCAGGGGCCTCTGATCGCGAAGGTGATGCCGGGGTACATGATATTGACGAACATCACCGAGCCGTCGGGCGAGAAACAGGCGCCGGCGAACTCGGCGTTGCCCGTGAAGACATTGCGGCCGATCGTATAGGTCTTGCCCTGGGGCGTGACGCCCTTCAGGTGGTTGCGCAGCTCGCTGGAATAATTGTCCTCGCACAGGATCAGGTGGCCCCACGGCGCGACGATGAGATTGTCGGCCATGTTGGTGGTCCGGATGTCCGTGCTTTCGAGGAACAGCTGCATCCGCCCCGGCATGAGGCTCTCGCCGCGCCGGCCCTCGATGCGCGAGGGGACATAACGCAGGATCTGGCCGCGCTTCAGCGAACCGCCCGAGGTGGCGGTCATGTAGAGCTCGCCGTCGCCCCAGAATATGCCCTCGCCCCGCGCCACCAGGGCGGCGCCGGCGGCGTGACCCCGCTGGCGCAGGTCGCCGTTGGGGGATTCGACGTCCTCCATGTCGATCCAGACGACCTCGCGCCAGTCGTTGAGGGCCCATTCGCGGGCGTCATGGTTGCGGGTGTCGGCGCCCGGCCTGCCCTTGAACGCCATGGCCTGAAGCCGGCCGCCCTCGGCCAGTTTTCCGGGCGTGGTCGGAATGAAGCGGTAGAACAGGCCGTCGACCTTGTCCTCGGTCAGATAGACGATGCCGGTGCGGGGATCGACGCAGACCGCCTCGTGCTCGAACCGGCCCATGGCCTTGAGCGGCACGGGCTCGACCAGACCGGTGGCGTCGGCGGCGACCTCGAAGACATAGCCGTGGTCTTTGGTGACGTCGGCGTCGGCGGGGGTCTGCTCGGTCTCCTCACAGGTCAGCCAGCTGCCCCAGGGCGTCGGGCCGCCGGCGCAGTTGTTGCTGGTGCCGGCCAGTGAGAGGTACTGGCGCACGGTTTGTCGGGTCTCCAGATCGTAGATCAGCGTCGTCGTGCCGCCCGGCAGCACCCGCCCGTCCCTGTAGGTGTCATAGGCGCGGGCCGGGTCGAGCAGGCCGATCCGCTCCTGGCGGAAGCCGCCGGGGCCGAGGTTGCGCTCCGCGGCGTCCGAGCCCTTCAGTTCGTGGTTGCGCACCAGGGCGACCCGCGGTCCGTCGAGGGGGAAGCATCCCATCCCGTCCGCCCGGCCCGGCACGAACAGGCCGTCGTCCATGGTGTCGCCGCTCTGGGAGATGACCTGGTAGGTGAAGCCCTCGGGCAGGTCGAGCAGGCGGTCGGGGTCACGCACGAGCGGGCCGTAGCCGTGGACCTCGTTGACATAGGTCTCTTCGGTCGCGGCCGTCTGGGCTTCGACGCTGCGGGCGAGGCCGGCGAAGGCGAAGGCGGCGGCCGAGCCGGCGATCAGGTCACGACGATGGGGGCGCATGGGGTCTCCAGTTTGGTGGCGCCGCTTATGGCCGGACCCGGCGACGCGGTCATCATGGTTCCGTGACAGACAGGCGGAGGCGCCGCCCCGCGATGCCTCCAACCGCTACCGTCACTCCGGGTCTCCCTGCGCTCCGCCGGGAAGACGTTAGCGGGGGACGGAAGGAGTCAGTCCTTCAGCGCCCGCCCGGCCACGACCGCTTTCGCGCCGAATTTGGCCCGCAGGGCGTCGATCGCTGTCTCGGTCTTGAGCGCCCGCGCTTCGGTTGTCTCGAACAGGGCATGGGAGGCGACGGCGTCGATCACCTCGGCCATGCCGATGCCGATCAGGCGGTAGGGGCGGCCCAGCTCCGGCGCCATCAACGCCCGGCCGGCGGCGAACAGGGCGCGGGCGGTCTGGACCGGTTCAGGCAGGCTGATCCGCCGGGTGACGATCTTGAAGTCGGTGCGGCGCAGTTTCAGCACCAGCACCCGGCTGGCGACGCCGTCCCGCCGCGCCTTCGAGGCCAGCTTCTCGCACAGGGGCCAGAGTTCCGCCTCCAGATCCTCCGGCGAGGTCAGGTCCTCGTTGAAGGTGGTCTCAGCACTCATGCCCTTGCGCTCGTGGCCCGGATTGACCGCGCGGGCGTCGCGGCCGTGGGCCAGATCGTGCAGCCGCAGGCCCGTTTCGCCGTAGCGTTTGACCAGGTCGCGCACCTCCGCGGCGGCCAGATCGCCGACGGTGGCGTAGCCGTCGCTCTGAAGGGTCTTGCGGAACACCGGGCCGACGCCGGGGAGGATGGCGACGGGGCGGGGCGCCAGGACGGCGGCGGCTTCGGAGCCCAGCACCGAAAAGCCGCGCGGCTTGTCCAGCTCGGACGCCACCTTGGCCAGGAAGCGGTTGGGCGCGAGGCCGATGGAGACGGTCAGGCCGGTGTCGGCCTCGATCTGCTGCTGCAGGCGGATCAGCTGGAAGGCCGGCGGGCCGCCGTTCAGCCGCTCGGTGCCGGCGAGGTCGATCCAGGCCTCATCCAGCGACAGGGTCTGGATCAGCGGCGTCAGCTTCCCGACCGCGCCGAAGATGGCCTCGCTGGCGGCGATATATTTGCGGAAGTCGGGCTTGATGACCACGGCCTCGGGGCAGGCCTTCAGCGCCTTGAACATCGGCATGGCCGAATGGACGCCGTACTGGCGGGCGATGTAGCAGCAGGTCGAGACCACGCCGCGCTTGCCGCCGCCCACGATGACGGGCCGGTCGCGGAGCTCGGGCCGGTCGCGCTTCTCCACCGAGGCGTAGAAGGCGTCGCAGTCCAGATGGGCGATGGTCAGCCGGTCCAGTTCGTCGTGACAGACCATCCGGCGCGAATCGCAGGCCGGGCACCGCTCGACCTTGCGGTCGCCGGTATGCAGGCAGTCGCGGCAGATCGATTTCAACTAACCCCCGTCATCCTCGGGCTTGTCCCGAGGACCCATGTTTGGTGGGGGCGCGAACAATGGGTCATGGCCGCTCTATTGTGCCCCGGCGTCGCCTGTCCTGCGACGGAGAAATGGGTCCTCGGGACAAGCCCGAGGATGACGGGAAATGTGGAGCTTCACCCCAACTTAAGACCCGGCGGGTCACAGTGCATGAAGAAGGCGAAAAGCCTCCGTTCAGCCGCACTTCATGGGGCGACAGGCCAGGTGATGATGTCCAAGAAAGTCCTCATCGTCGAGGATAACGAGCTGAACATGAAGCTCTTTCATGATCTGCTCGATTCCCAGGGCTACGAGACGCTGCAGACCCGCGAGGGCCTGCAGGCGCTGGCGCTGGCGCGGCTTCACAAGCCCGATCTGATCCTGATGGACATCCAGCTACCCGAGATCAGCGGTCTGGAAGTCACCAAATGGCTCAAGGATGACGAGGAACTGAGCCATATCCCCGTCGTCGCCGTGACCGCCTTCGCCATGAAGGGCGACGAGGAGCGCATCCGCCAGGGCGGGTGCGAGGCCTATATCTCCAAGCCCATCTCGGTAATGCATTTCCTCGACGTGGTTCGGAAACATCTGGGGTAGCAAGCGATGACGGCGCGTATTCTTGTCGTTGACGATGTCGAGCCGAACGTCCGGCTGCTCGAGGCCAAGCTGACGCTCGAATACTATGAGGTGCTGACGGCCGGCGACGGCGCGACGGCGCTGCAGATCGCCTCCGACGAGCGTCCCGACATCGTTCTGCTGGACGTCATGATGCCCGGCATGGACGGGTTCGAGACCTGCCGGCGGCTGAAGGCCGATCCGGTGACGCGCCATATACCCGTCGTGCTGGTGACCGCGCTGGACGGGCGCGAGGACAAGCTGAAGGGTCTGGACGCCGGGGCCGACGACTTCGTCACCAAACCGATCGACGACGTCATCCTGTTCGCGCGGGTCCGGTCTCTGCTGCGGCTGAAGTCCGTCATGGACGAGCTGCGCGAACGCGAGGAAAGCGGCCGACGGCTGGGCGTGGACACCGACGGCGCGGGTCGGTTGCGCGGATCAGGCGGGCGGGTGCTGATCGTCGACGACAACGCGCGCCAGGCCCAGAAGATGGTCGAACACCTGGCCGGGGAGCACCGTCCGACGGTCGAGAGCGACCCGGCCGCGGCCCTGATCGCGGCGCGCGGTCCCGTCGACCTGATGATCGTCAATGTCTCGAGCGCCGAGTTCGACGGCCTGCGCTTCGTCGCCCAGGTGCGATCCACCGAGGCCTCGCGGCGGATGCCGATCCTGGCGGTGATTGATCCGGCGGACCGGCCGCGCCTGCTGAAGGCGCTGGAGCTGGGCGTCAACGACATCCTGCCGCGCCCGGTCGATCCCGAGGAGCTGGAGGCGCGGACCCGCACCCAGATCAAGCGAAAGCGCTATGCCGACTTCCTCAAGCAGAAGCTGGACTACAGCCTCGAAATGGCGGTCACCGACGCCCTGACCGGTCTGCACAACCGCCGCTATATGGCGGGCCAGCTGCAGAGCCTGATGAGCCGAGCGGGGCAGGGCGGCGAGCCATTGGCCGTGCTGGTCATGGACATCGACCACTTCAAACTGGTCAACGACGGCTTCGGCCACGACGCCGGGGACGAGGTGCTGCGCGAGTTCGCGGTGCGGCTGGCCACCAATGTCCGGGCCATCGACCTGCCGTGCCGTCTGGGCGGCGAGGAGTTCGTGGTGGTGATGCCGGGCGCCGGCCTTGAGGACGCCACCCAGGTCGCCGACCGCATCCGCCGCGACATCGGCGGCCAGCCCTTCCCGATCATGGGCGGCGCCGAGAGCCTGACCATCACCGTCTCCGTCGGCGTGGCGGCCAGCATGGGCATCGACGACACCCCGGAGGCCCTGCTCAAACGGGCCGACGAGGGGGTGTATGAGGCCAAGTCCCGCGGGCGGAACCAGGTGATCGCCCGGGCGGCGTAGGCGCCGCTACCGGCTCATCCACGGCCTGGACTTGCCGGTCGCGATCCGGGCGGCCTGTTCGCGCTGGAAACGGCCTCCACGGGGCGGCGTCTCCCGCGCCTCGATCGCCGCCTTCTTCAAACGCAGCGCCCGCTGGACGGGGCTCTCGGGCGTTGGATCGGCGGGGACGTTCGGATTGTCGGTCGGATCGCTCATCCGGACCGTCTAGCACGCCGTTGGGGGTTCGGACCGCCGCCCAAACAAAAACGCCCGGCGTTTCCACCGGGCGTTTGGAAATCCAGCAGGGCATGAGCCTTACTTGATCTTGCCTTCCTTGAACTCGACGTGCTTGCGCACGACGGGGTCGTATTTCTTGACGACCATTTTCTCGGTCATGGTCCGGGCGTTCTTCTTGGTGACATAGAAGAAGCCGGTGTCGGCCGAGGAGTTCAGGCGGATCTTGATGGAAGCCGGTTTGGCCATCGGGAATTACCTCTGCGACGGCGAAAGCCGCTAAAATATGAGGCGCGGAACATACTCAGGCGCGTTGGGAAGTCAACGCCGCTCCGAAGGCCGCCACGATGTGACAGGGCGAACCGTGGCGCAGGCCGGCGAACCGTCCTTGCCGCGCCCCGGCAAATGCTGCTCCAGAACGGCGTCGGCGACCCGCAAAGCGGGCGGAATGTCGTGGATGTCGATCTTGGCGCGCCGGCTCCACGGGCTGGCCTGGTCGCCGGCCGATATGCCGATGCGGATGTAGACGAAGCGGCGTTCCGGCCCCTCGCGGCGCACGAAAGGCCCCGTCATACGCCCGTCGGAGTGCAGGATCACCGGAACTTCGAAGGCGAGCGGACCGTCTCCCGCCGTGCGGGGCTCGAACGGCACGTCGTCCTTCTGCAGGCTGTAGCGCACGCCCGGCACGGGGTCGTCGATGATGAGACGAAGCGTCACGGTCCCGGCCATGGCGTCAGATTAGGCGAGGCCGGGTCTTCGTGCCAGGCTGTTCGGATGAAACAGATCGCCCTTCTCGCCACCGCCGCCATCGCCCTGTCCGCCTGCGCCACGGTTCCCGCGCCAGCGCCGCAGCAGGACGCCTTCATGGCCAACCTCAACGCCCTGTGCGGGCAGCGATTCGTGGGACGGGTGGTCACCACCCAGGCCGCCGACGCCGATTTCGCCGCCTCGCGCCTGCTGATGCATGTGCGCGACTGTTCGGCCGACGAGGTCCGCATTCCCTTCTGGGTCGGCGAGGACCGGTCCCGCACCTGGGTGATCAGCCGCAATGAAGAGGGCGGCCTGACCCTGAAACACGATCACCGCGATCCGGAGGGCAATCCCGACGGCCTGCACTGGTACGGCGGCGACACGGCCTCGGCGGGGACGGCGAACCGTCAGGAGTTTCCGGTCGACGACTTCTCGATCGAACTGTTCAACGCCGGCAACGCCTCGGTCTCGACCACCAATGTCTGGGCGGTCGAGGTGCATCCGGGGCGGATCTACGCCTATGAGCTGCGCCGCGAGAACCGTTTCCTGCGGGTCGAGTTCGACCTGACCCGTCCGGTCGCGGAGTAGGGCGCCTAGCCGGCCGCGATCACGCCGCAGGCGACCCGGTCGCCCGAGCCGCCGATGGGCTGGGCGACGTGGTCGTCGGCAGAGGCATGAATCAGGATGGCCGAGCCGTCGGCATCGAGCAGATATTCGCCCCCGGCGCCCTCGACCAGGGCGGCGCCCGTGGTGAAGACCTCGGCGAAGGCGCGGCCGTCGGCGCCGGCGTAAAGGTTCGGCAGGTCGCCCGATTCCGGACCGTCGGGGTTCACCAGCCCGTGCACCGCGCCGTCCGCGCCGTGTTTCACATGCGCGCCGGCGGATTCGAACTTCGGCCCCTCGCACTGGCCGACGCCGTGCAGGTGCAGCCCGTGCCAGCCGGGGGTCAGGCCCGTCGCCTCGATACGGATCAGAACGCCGGTGGGGCTCTGGCGGAAGGCGGCCGTGCCCGCTGAGCCGCCATTTCCATCGACAAGCGCGGCGCGCGCGGTCGCCCCGACCGGGGCGCGCGGGGCCATGGCAGGGGCCGTCGCGGCCGTGTCGCCCGGCGTCGTCACCGTGGATTCGGTCGATGTCGAGGCCGGCTCGCAGGCGGCCAGCAACGGCAGGGTCAGGAGGCCGGCGGCGATGAGGGGCAGACGCATGGCGGAATCCTTTTGAAGACGGCGTTTCTGCGGGCGATTCTTTTGCCTCGGCGAGCCGTGACTGATAGAAAACATGGCAGCGGATCACGTTCCGATTCCAGGCAAACCGAAGCCCGATTTCCTTGACCGACGACAGCTACGAAAACGCCCTTCCTCCGTCCTCGGGGGCCGGCGGCGGCGACATATCCACCATCACCATCGAGGACGAGCTGAGGCGCTCGTATCTCGACTACGCCATGAGCGTGATCGTGTCCCGCGCCCTGCCGGACGCGCGTGACGGACTGAAGCCCGTGCACCGCCGCATCCTGTATTCGATGCATGATCTGAAGATGACGCCCGACCGGCCGTATTCAAAGTGCGCGCGGGTCGTCGGCGACGTGTTGGGCCGCTTCCACCCGCACGGCGACGCCTCGGTCTATATGGCGCTGGTGCGCATGGCCCAGCCGTTCTCGATGGGGCTGATGCTGGTCGACGGCCAGGGCAATTTCGGCTCGGTCGACGGCGATATGCCGGCCTCGATGCGTTACACCGAGGCCCGGATGGCCCCGGCCGCCTCGGCCCTGCTGACCGACATCGACAAGGACACCGTCGATTTCCAGCCGAACTACGACGAGAAGGAGCTGGAGCCCGTCGTCCTGCCGGCGCGGATCCCGAACCTGCTGGTCAATGGCGCGGGCGGCATCGCCGTCGGCATGGCGACCAACATCCCTCCGCATAACCTTGGCGAGATCGTCGACGCCTGCGTCGCCCTGCTCGACGACCCCGACATCAGCGACGACGCCCTGCTGGACATCGTGCCCGGCCCGGACTTCCCGACCGGCGGCGAGATCATGGGCCGCACGGCCCCCCGCAACGCCCTGCGTGACGGCCGCGGCTCGGTCGTGGTGCGCGGCCAGGCGACGATCGAGACGATCCGCAAGGACCGCGAGGCCATCGTCGTCACCCAGCTGCCGTTCCAGGTCAACAAACAGACCCTGATCGAACGCATCGTCGAAATGGTCCGTGAAAAGCGGATCGAGGGCATTTCCGACGTCCGCGACGAATCCGACCGCGACGGCATGCGGATGGTGATCGAGCTGAAGCGCGACGCCTCGGCCGATGTGGTGCTGAACCAGCTGTGGCGCTTCACCGCCATGCAGAGCTCGTTCGGGGTCAACATGCTGGCCCTGAACCATGGCCGGCCGATCCAGATGGGCCTGCGCCAGCTGCTGGAGGCCTTCCTCGAATTCCGCGAGGAAGTGGTCGTCCGCCGCATCAAGTTCGAACTGGCCAAGGCCCGCGACCGCGGCCACGTGCTGGTCGGTCTGGCCGTGGCCGTGGCCAATATCGACGAGGTCATCCACATCATCCGCAGCTCGGCCGATCCGGCCGAGGCGCGCGAGCGACTGCAGGCCAAGAGCTGGCCGGTCGGCGACATGATCGCCCTGATCGAGCTGATCGCCGACCCGCGCTCGATGCTGGTCGAAGGCGACAAGCTGAACCTGACCGACGAACAGGCCCGCGCCATCCTGGGCCTGACGCTGAGCCGCCTGACCGGCCTCGGCCGCGACGATATCTTC